>JBGSKB010000692.1:0-22273 GCA_041741395.1 Melioribacteraceae bacterium | reverse complement strand
TATCAGATCACATAATAATTTGTAGTTAAGAAATCCTTTTCCGGGAGCTGTTTGTGTTAGGTTTCCATTTTTTACAATAAAATCTTTTGCATGAATAACTACAATTTTATCACCGAATAATTCAAATGAATCTTTAATAATTTGGTCTTGGTTTTTGTAATTGGAGATATCTATTAAGTTAACGGGATCAAATATTACTTGTAAATTATTCGAATTAATTTTATCAATCATTTCTTTCATTCTTTGCGGTGTTGAGATAACATGACTTGTAACACCTTCAATTCCAACAAAAACTCCAAATCTTTCTGCTTCTTCAACAAGTTCTTTCAAACTTTCAAACAGCATTTGAAATGCTTTATCTCCATTATTATCAATGTTAAAAGAGTAGTCTGCATTCAATGAACCAGTTTCCGTACCGACAACACTACATCCAAAATCTCTTGCAAATCTGATGTGTTCTTTAAAAATATTAATGTTATTTTTTCTTTGGTTTAAGTCGGGGTGAATATAATTTAGATAGCATCCTAAAACTGAAATTTTAATTTTATGTTCAAATAAAACATTTCTAATGTAACCAGCTAAACCCGGATTCAAAATTCTGACCGGATCATCAATACCAATTATTGCTTTTGAAAGTGCAAGTTGAATATATGATATTTTCTTCTCTTGAATTTTACTTGCTAATTCTTCAACAGGCAATTTACCAAAATCATGAGCTCTTACTCCTATTAGCATAATTAATGCCCCGATAACCGTTTCACTTTATTACTATAAATCCATCTGGACGCAAAATTAAACTCTTAACGAGCCGCGAAATCCTCTTGCAGCATAGTAAGATTCCGCACCGTTGTGATATACAAAAACATTTCCATAACGGAAATCGGCAAAAATTGCTCCACCGAGTTTTCTAATATCAGATGGTGTTTTCAGCCAACTCGATGTTTTTGTATCGAAGTTTTCAAGTTTCTGCAGCTTTCGATATTGTTCCTCAGTTAAAATCTCAACACCTATTTCGGCAGCCATATCGATTGCGTTATTTTTAGGTTTATGTTCTTTCCTTGATTCCAGCGCTTCGCGGTCGTAACAAATGCTTCTGCGGTCTTTAGGACTTTCTGCTGAACAATCATAAAAAATGTATTCTCCCGACTTTTCATCATTATCAACAACATCCGGTTCACCGCCGGTTCTTTCCATTTCATTTAGTGACCATAATTTTTCAGTATTAGCTTCCAGCTTAGTTTGTACTTTATCCCATTCAAGATTTTTATGGCGGTTCATGTTTTTCTCAAAACGTTCTTTTAGCACTATTAGTAATTTCGCACCTTGTTCTGGTGATAACTTCTTTGTATTTATCTTTGTCATATTGTGTTTCCTAATTTGTTAATAATCTCTTAAAATATATTCTGCAAAATGTTGGGCACCCATTGAAGCAGAGCCGGTCTTTTCTGTTATATGATATTTCGGCAGTCTTCTTTAACATTTTATTTGTTTTTCCCCGGGGAAAAATTGATTTATACTCCCACAGATTAAACATACATCACTATGAACACATAATAAATTACCACACTTTTTACATTTCCATTTTTCTTTTTCAATTTTTACAAACTCTTTCAATTCAATTTCTTTAATTGTTCGAAGATTTTTTATTGGACTTTCACCATACTTTGTTATATATCGTTTATCCAAATTTTTAATCCGCCTGCAAGGAAATTTACTGCATTCACTGCATAACAATTTTTCATTGCCATTTTTCTCGGGACATATTTTTATACTACAAACAGTACAATGGTAAGGTTTATTCCCAATGCTATTGCAACCGATGCATTTATTTTTAGTTCTTTGGAAGCCTAAGCATATATTACATATTACTCCACATGGAGCAATGCTTGCGTTATTAATAATTTGTAACTCCTACATTTTTCATTTTATAAATCATTTTCCTAGTCCAAGAAATGTCATAAAATGGTTAAGACCATTACTAATAAAAAAATCTGGGCAATGTCTGTATCACACCCGACACAAAAAGCGACACTCTTGACAAACCACTGAAACCCACATGCACTATACCGTGTTTTGTGTGTTCGTGTTTTATTTTTTAATAAAGTAATCATTCATTATATACCAGGCTTTTTTCTTTTTACCATCTTCTGATAGTAATCCCTTTCTGTTGTAACCGTTTTGATAAATGGGATGCATTCTTCCAAGAGATTTATAATCGAATAAGAGCCATGGACATACGCCACACAAATTGGGAACGGTACCGAACATTTCAATTTGATTCTTATAAATGTTCATCTGATACTCTTCCGTCCAATATGCAGCCTCATCTTGAGGACCATAATTACTTCCGTATAAAGCTTCTACGCCAAATTCTGAAATGAAAACTGGTTTTTCGGGATAAAGCATCTTCCACTTTGTTTCAGAGGGTTTACCTTGCCATGGAACATACCAGCCAATATATTCGTTAATTGAAATAATATCTGAGTATTTGTAAAGCGTATCCCAAACATTAAAAGTGTTGTTTTCGTAGCCTTGATTGTTGATTACATGTACTATTAAACGGGTTGAATCCAATTCCCTACATTTTTTTGTTAATTCAATTAGTGCTTTGTCGCGGTTAGAGGTAAAGGAATATGTTTCATTTGAGAGACTCCAAATTATTGTTCCGCAACGGTTTCTGTCTCTGCGAATCATTTCATTAAGCATAGTTTCCATTTTATTAAGAGCAGCACTATCAGAGAATTTGATGTGTTGGTAGATAGGAAGTTCAGTCCATACCATTAGACCCATCTTTTCGGCTTCTCTAATCATATTTTCGTTATGAGGGTAATGAGCCAACCGGACCATATTACATCCCAAATCTTTTGCTGTATTTAACAGCAGTTTTGCATCGTTGTGCGAAAAAGCTCTGCTGCCAGTGTAGGGGTTTTCTTCATGTATATTTACCCCTTTCAAAAAAACAGGTTCTTTATTCAGGTAAACATTGTTGCTCAAGACTTCAATACTTCTAAAACCAATATAATCAAGAATGGTATCTGTCTCGCTTTCAATAATTACCTCATACAATTTGGGTGTTTTGGGCGACCAAAGCTCAAAGGTATTTTCAAACTCAACCTCAGCAAATCCTGTTTCGTTAGAGGTTGTTGTATATGTAAAGTTTAGTTCTGGTATTTTGATTTTAATTTTTTGTTCAGGAGAGTTACCATTCAAGTCAACCCATCCATTTACTGTATCGAGACTTCCCTTCTTTAATTGTATAAAATAATCCTCAATAAAAGTATTGCTGGTGGTTATAAGGTTAACATCACGGGTTATTCCCCCAAAATTCAGCCAATCGAAACCCAAACCGGGCAGACCATTTTCTAAACGTTGATTGTTGGTTTTAACAATTAGGTTGTTTGAACCCTTTTTGACGCTATTGGTTATCTCAAACTGGAAAGGTGTAAAACCACCTTCATGACTCCCAATTTTTTGTCCGTTTAAGTACACATCGGCAAAATAATTAACAGCTCCAAAATGTATAAACAGTCTTTTTGTTGAATCTTGAGTATACATGAATTGTTTTTTGTACCATATGGTTCCTTCAAAAAATGTTAGTTCGCAGCGTTGAGAGTTAAAGTCACCCGGGATTTTTAATACTGGGCTGCCATCAAAGGAGTATTCAAAAAAATCGGTCTTTTTTTGAGGCATCTCTTCTAACCAAATCTTTCTCCATTCGCCATTATCGGTTGGGTCAATAATCACATTCCATTCTCCATTCAGACTTGTCAATTGACGAGATGTGGAGTTAATCATGGCAGACTGAGCGTTTGAAATATTACTCCAAACAATGCTAATTAAAACAGTAAGTATACTAGAAGCTCTATTTTTTATTTTATTCATTTTAGTCAATGTCAGTTTTCAATGTACTCGGCCAGCATACTGTGCCTCGCCAATTCTCCTACGCGTGTGCAATATTCATTGATAATCTGATAATTCATTTTGTTGATTTCATTATATTTTCAAATCTTGTATTGCTGATTGGATGGTGACTTATAACTTCACCGTCTTTTACAATGCAGAAGGTTCCAAAAGCACATGGCGTATTTTGAACATCCTTAACATCTTTCAAATCAATCAAGTTTGCTTTAATTTTCAATTTTTCTGCCGTTTTCATTATTGCATCAACATTTTTTACAGAATATGGGCACTGTGCAGAACGAAAGATAGTTAATCCTTCAGAGTAATTTTGTGGAGAAAATTTTCTGAAAGAAGGATTTTTTGTCTTTCCATTAAATTTTAACGCAAGCAACTCAAAATCAGGCATCATCTTATCCACAGATTCAAATCCGTGCTTAATAAAAATATCTCTCTTTGCCATGAATGAACCCTTTCTTGTCACCACAGCAATACCATTCATTTTATTAGTCCTTGCCTCTTTTATACAGTCAAGAAGCAATAAGGTCGCGTAACCTTTTCCTTTAAATTCATTTTTAAATCCTACAAAAATACAGTGAATAAACATATATCCATCAGCGTTTACCGGTCGATGAGCGTATTTGCCGGGAATATATTCAATCATTCCTTGGTATCCGCCGGATTTCGAAAAAAATCCCTTAATCCTTAATCCCTTTGGATAATATTCTTTATACCAATCAATTTTTCTTCTCAGTTCCAGGTGTTTTGCTACATCTTTATATCCGCATACGCCATATTCAGCAATATTTGATGGGGTAAAATCAATAATTTCGATATCGCTATTTGTCGTTTGAATATCTTTAGTAGTCATAGAGATTGTTCTTAATAAATTGTTTTGCTGTATCTTTTGTTTTTTTATCATCATTTTTCAAGAGCGCTATCTTCTCAGAAATTGCCGTGGCTTTGAGTAATGTTTGTATCACACCGGACGCAAAAAGTGACACACTTGGTAAACTACGAAAACCCTTCTTGGCTATACCGTGTTGTGTATTCTTTATTTATTTCTTGTCATTAAATTCCACTTTTTTAGTCCACCAATTAGAAATAAAAGTCCGATTGTTAATGCTATTAGTGAATAAGTTGCCTCTATCAATGTGTTTGTTTTATAAAGTGTATCAAATATAAATTCTCCAAGTCCACGGAACAAATAAATTCCTGCTATTGCGAAAATCCCAACTTTCAAGAATGGCAACTTTTTAAATTTGTTATATGCTGATAATCCATAAAGTCCGAAAATGAAAAATACAATCCCGACAAAAATTGTTAGCAAATAAGGCAGTGAAAAATGAATTTGTGCTAACTCCCTCATTTCGTTTTCTATTCCCGTAACTTCAAACATTTTATCAGCCCAAATCAATCCTACAAAATGTCCAATAGCAATAAGAATGTTTATGTATCCACCAAGTTTAAGCATAGTCAGCCTAGTTTGTTCCCAAATAGATTAGTACACTTATTATTAGAAGCAATATTCATTGTCCGAGTTTCAAATAGTTTTTCGGGAATTGCTTTGAAATAGCAACAACAATTAAAAATCCTATTGAATACATAAAGAAATAGATACTTAAAATTTGTAGCAAAAGATTCTGAGACTCTTTAAATATTTCTGTAAAATAATAAGAGTTAATCCAATTGCGGCAAGTAGAAAATCCATAGATACTATATGGAAAGCACCTCTTGCCATGACCTATTTTGTTAACGTCGGTATCTTGTGGTTCAATCACTTTCAAATCTCTATCGCCCCAAAATGTATGAACTATTAGAGTTAAAAGCGCTAAAACGTTTGCTATTAAAATTAATATATTCATTTTCTGTTCAGTTTTATTTTAATATTGGCGTACAATGTCTCGCAAGTAACCGAAGTTGTTGTAGCATACACACGAATGTAATTTGGCTGGGGGCGGTACTTCGCTGCAACTGGCTACTGATCATTGCGTGCAGTAATATTTTGATTTCTCGCAATTCGATCAGCCTTGAAATAACTGTAAGTCATCAATATTATAATTATAAAGATTTTTATTAAAAGCCATATTGCAACAGGTCTCCCATTAAGTACGCTTATTAGTGTAATTATAAAAAGACATAAAACCACTGAAGCTGTTAAAATAAGAATAAATCTTCGTTCAATTGGTTTTAATAAAACCCATATTAATAATATAGTCCAGCCTAACATTAAAGAACCGGCAATGCCCATTATAATTCTTGTTTCAAAATTTGGATTAAAATTTATATTGTTTGTAAATAACCGAAATATTTCAGGAATAAATAATGCAACAGTCCATAAACCATCTGCAATAATTCCTATAATTAACGATACTTTAATAATCCTTAAATCTTTATTAATATTACCTCCATCATAATATTATTGCACAAAACTATTTAATATAAGTAATGTAACAAAATTAAATTTTTTTACTTAGACAGGGAACCGATATTTCTTTAACTCAAAACCTTTTCTCATCCGTTACAATATTGGGAGATTGATTATAAAAGCCCTAGAGAATCGTTTTTTTTGGTTTTTGAAAATGTCTAACAAATGCTTCAGCATATTCGCAATTATACTCCATGCCCCTAAAAAGCTCCATCCGTCCGTGATATTGCGGGTATTCTTCTTCAATATGTTGACTTTTATGAACAAAGCAAGCATTGTGTTTTTGTTTAATTACAGCAGAAATATCCACATAATCTGTGGGGTAAAAATTCTGACTTTGTGCACCGGTCATTGATTCGCTGTAAAACAAATCAAATTTCCTTTGCATGTGATACCATGCATCTAATACCAAAGATGAGCATACTCTGTGATCTCGATGTGTATCAATAGGCCAATGAGTAAAAACTAAATCGGGGTTTTCCTTTATAAGAAATTCCTTCATTTTATCATATTGAACTGAATTTATTTCGCAATTGCCATCAATTTGACCAAGAAATTCGGGACGCACTTTTAAAATATGACAAGCCTCCATAATTTCAGCGGTTCTTATTTGGGCAGCTTCTTCATGCGATTTTCCTTCTACGCCGGCTTCACCGCGTGTGAGATAAGCCGAAACCACTTCGTGCCCTGTATTGGCGAATAATGCCATAGTGCCTCCACAATTAGTTTCAGGATCATCCGGATGAGCTCCCATAACAACAATTTTAAGCTTTTGTGCATCCGTTTCTTTTGTTTGTGAAAATGTGGGCAATCCAAATAGGGAAATACCTGCTGTGGTGCCAATTGTTTTTATTACAGTGCGTCTGGATATTGGTTTCATTAGTTTCCTTCTGTTAAATTATAATTTTTAACATTCACTTATATTTTCAAGAATGGAAATATACAATATTATCAAAAGCACTAATGATATACAAAGGCAGTCATTTCAATGCTGGGAATAAAACTCCAAATTATTTACTTCACTCGCTATTTATTATAGACGTTGTCTGTTATTTTGTTTACTCAACTCCGTCTCGTATTGCTGATTCAAGTATGTCAATATTTATGTCTTTTAGCGTTTTGAACTTAATGCAATAGCCTGTTACACTTGCCTTACCTATTGTTTTTCCGTAGGTTTCGGGCAGATATTTTTTGTCTCCAATGCCCATAATGTATACTGAAATTCCTGTCGTGTTAGCACTAATACCAATTTGATAAAACTCTTTGGTTTTTCCGTCAGCATATTTTATTGTTTGAAGTCCATATCCAATATTTGGATTAGAAACAATTTTTCCCTTTTCGTCTTTGCCGTCTAAATACCACAATTTACATTTTGGCAATAATTGAGGTATATGTTTATGCAATACTTCAATATCAGAACGTTTTGGTTCAGGGATGCTGTCAATATAGCTTTTTATTTGTTCTTGAATGTTCATTTTAATCGCTCTAATTTACCTTTTCGTTTTACAATATTCTTATAATCCCATCGAATTTCTTTTGATTTATTAAGCCAACGTCTCAGGTCTTCAATATCAATGTCGGCTGTATTGTTGTAAAAAATTGAAGAGTCTTTAAATTTCTCTCCTTTAACATTTAATTTTTCTTCACCAAAGTCAGCACCACTCCAAAACATCAGTCTTATTCCTTTTTTCTGTTTGCTGAAACCAACTGTCGGATTTCCGTCTAAAAACCAAACAGGGTGAGCGTGCCAAATTTTTGATTCTGCTTCAGTTAGTTCACTGTCAATAATCTTTGCAAGAAAGTCGCAAATTTCTCTGTCTGCCGTTGTTTGTTTCTCGTTATATGTCTGAATGTCCGTATTCATTTTATTCAAATTTTCGTAAGTTGTAACTGTTAATGTTTGCACAATCGTCCGTTACAATGACCGCTAACGGTTTCTGCGCTTGGCGTTCGTGCGAGATTTTGGATCACCGAACTGTCAACCCAGCACTAAAACCCAATTGGAATACTGAACTTGAATTTGCCACCGTCACCCCGCATGACGCCAAACCCACGTTAGCAGCTGAGTTTTTATGCTTTTTCAAGATATACGTCATTTAGGAATTTGCTGATTATACTGCAAAAAGTCATTAATAATTCTTTATCTGTAATTTCGAATTCAAGATAATCCCCTTTGTCAATAACCACAAGATTATTGATTGATTGGAGTGTTCTAATCAACTCTTTATTATTGTCTCCATTTTCGATTGTATTTGTTTGTGAATGAACAAGTCTATTTCTAAGTTTATTGTATTTAGTAATTTCTGTCCACTCCGCATTTAATCCGTCTAAATTTATACCCAGAACTTTCTTGAAGTATTTATAATATTTAAAAATCCCATCTCCACTTATGTCTTTTATTTTCAAAGTTTGATGTTCTTCAGCAAGTCGACAGAATTGATACATTTTCTTTTCTAAAAATGAATAAAGCGATATGAAAAGTGAGTGATAATAAAGCTGTCTTGTTTGAATTTTTATTTCATGGTCTTCAAAGTCATACAAATATTCTATTTCAGCATCACTTGCTTCTTTTAAGAATCTGTCGTAGGCTTTAATTTTTTCTTTAATATCATTCTCAACTGTCTTTTCTGTCAGCTTAATATATTCTCTAAAGGAGTCCAATTGAAAGTCAACTTCGAGCACATATTGGTACGAGTCATTATTGAATACTTGTCGGTGTCTATATAGTCCCATAAATTTTGCTGCTAACTTATTATTTCCCGTAATAATACAAAATTAAAACCAATTTAGTAAGTTTACTGTGGGAACTCTGTTAAATTATTGAATTAAGCGAATGAATGATGAAAAAATTAAACTGTTTCGGGAAGTCCTTTTTTTAAGAAATTACGCCAATCAAACTATTAATACTTACATAAAAGCGGTAAATAATTTTTACATTTTCTCAAATAATGAAAAACCTTCACAAAATGACCTTTATAATTTTGCACAAGGTACAGATATTCCCTTAATTCAAAAAATTTTAAGGCATAAAAATATTAGAACAACTTTGCTTTATACTCAAATTAGTAAATCACAATTATCGCAAATTGCAAATCCGTTTGATAAATTTTAAAAATATTAACAAAAACATTGGGGAAAATATGACATCTCAAAAATCAATTGATGAATTTCTAAAATGTAAAAATATTGCGGTTGTTGGAGTTTCAAGAAAAAGTACAAAATTTGGAAATGCTATTTATAAAGAACTTAAGAAAAAAGGATTTCGCACATTTGCAGTTAATCCAAATTTGGAAAATTTTGATGGCGATAAATGTTATAATAATCTGCATGAATTAAACGGAAAAGTTGATGCGGTAATTAATTGTGTTTCTCCAAATCAAACTTTAAGCATTGCAAAAGAAGCAAAAGAAATTGGTGTTAAGAATTTTTGGATGCAGCAAGGAAGTGAATCGGAGCAAGCAATTAAATTTTGTAATGAAAATGCAATAAATGAAATTCATAAAGAATGTATTTTAATGTTTGCAGATCCAGTAAATTCTATACACGGATTTCACAGATGGATTTGGAAAGTTTTAGGTAAATTGCCTAAATAATGGAACACAGATTTTTATGATAATTATGATATTTTAAGATCTTAAAAAATTATAAATGATCATAATTATCAGCGTTCTATAAAGAATTAAGAGGAGTAAAATGTTAAATCGTTGTGCTTGGTGCGGAACCGATCCACTATATGTTAAATATCATGATGATGAATGGGGAGTTCCGGTTCATGATGATAGAAAATTATTTGAAATGCTTAATTTAGAAGGTGCGCAAGCCGGTTTAAGTTGGATTACGATTTTAAAGAAACGAGAAAACTATTTAAAATTGTTTGATAATTTTGATGCAGAAAAAATTGTTAATTATTCTGAAAAGAAAATTGAGATGATTTTACAAAATTCCGGAATTGTAAGAAATAAATTAAAAGTCAATTCAGTTGTTACAAATGCTAAAGCATTTCTAGAAGTTAAAAATGAATTTGGAAGTTTTGATAAATACATTTGGCAGTTTGTCGGTAGAAAACAAATAATAAATAAATTTAAACATTTAAAAGAAGTTCCGCCAAAAACAGAAATATCTGATGCAATGAGCAAAGATTTAAAAAAACTCGGATTTAAATTTGTGGGTTCAACAATTTGTTATGCTTTTATGCAAGCGGTTGGAATGGTGAATGATCATACAACAGATTGTTTTAGATATAAAGCTCTAACCAAATAAATGGATTCAATTTTTCTTAAAGTTAATTGTAAAATTTTTATTGCTACAGAAAAATTTAGAAAATTTGAAATTTGCTTGAAAAGCATAATTTTTAATTTCCGACGGTTGCAATTTATCTGGATCACCGGCTAATTCGGAAATTGATAAAATCCCATCTTCCTTTAGCATTCTGTAAAATTCTGAAAAATATAATTCTTTATTTTCAACTTCACCAATTACCGTAACTAAAAATATTCTATCAAAATAATTTCTTGGAAAATCAAACTTATAACCATTACATAAATAATAATCTGCATTAGAAATTTTTTTCTTTTGCATCCTTTTTTTTGCATAGTTTAACATTTCTTGTTGAATATCAGCTAATACAAGTTTTCCTTTAGGAAGTTCTTTAGCAATTTTCGAACTGAAATATCCGGGACCCACCCCAACTTCTAAAACAAAATGATTTTCATCTAAATCTAAACGTTCAATTAATTTATTTGGCGAAAGAAAAATATTTCGAAAGGGGATTAACAAAGTAAATGCATATTGATAAGGGAAAACACCTTTACCAGAAAAACTTTTTTTGATATTTACTTTTTTATCCATTGTGAAATTTATTATTTATAATTTTTTTAATATCTAATAAATCTAAAATTGGATTTGCGCCTTTTTGAGCAGCAACCAAAGCTCCAACAGCACAAGCAAATTCTAATGATTCACTATAATTTTTTGAAGTTAATATTTTAGAAATTAATGCAGCAAGAAAACTATCACCTGCGCCAACTGTATCTTCAACTTTAACTTTAAATCCATTGTGGGAATAAAATTTATTTCCGATAAATAAAATTGCTCCGTCTTTTCCTTTTGTTACGCAAATTGAATTTGTATTAGTTTTTTGCGAAATGAATTTTATGTTTACCTCAATTTCAGTTTTATCAGAACCAAATGCTTTTGCAATAATTAGTAGTTCATCGTCATTTAACTTAACAAAATCTGATTTGTGCATTAATTCTTCAATTAAGGAAATTGAATAAAATGGCTGTCTTAAATTAACATCAAATATTTTATACTTCGCAAAACCTAACAAATGCATTAATGTATTTTTAGAAATTTCATCTCTACACGCAAGTGAACCAAAAACAAATGCATCGGAATTTTGTACAAGATTTTTGTTTTCTTTGGTGAGTTCAATTTTATCCCAAGCAGAAGGATAAATAATTTCATAAGTTGCAATTCCATTTGAATCTAACTTTACTAAAACTTCACCGGTTTTTATTTTCTCATCAATTTGAATTTGAGAAGTATTAACATTTTTATTTTTTATAATTGATATTAATTCAGAACCTAAAATATCATTCCCAATTTTAGAA
Organism: Melioribacteraceae bacterium; assembly: GCA_041741395.1. Classification (GTDB taxonomy): domain Bacteria; phylum Bacteroidota; class Ignavibacteria; order Ignavibacteriales; family Melioribacteraceae. The sequence continues at coordinate 10,336 of JBGSKB010000692.1, read as the reverse complement.
ATTATTTTTGTTGGAATTCCTAAAGACTGCAGACGAATTGCAACGTTCATTGGCGCACCGCCGGCAACTTTTTCTGTTGGAAGAACATCCCACAAAACTTCACCAAAGCAAACAATATTTTTTTTCATTATTATTTTTACAAAAATTTACTTAGATAATTTTGCAGCTAAGTTTTCTAAAGGTTGACCTTTTGTTTCCGGCATTTTAAATCTCACCCAAAATAACTGACCAATCATCATTAATGTGAAAAACAAAAAAACTGTAGCTGTACCAATTTCTTTAAATAAAAATGGAATTAGTGAGGGAATAAATGCCGCTAAAACCCAATGAACCGATGAACCAAATGATTGTCCCGCAGCTCTTAATTTATTTGGAAATATTTCAGAAATAAAAACCCAAATAACGGCACCTTGTCCAATAGCATGGGAGGCAATAAAAATGAAAAAAAATAGCGGTACAAAAATTCCTTTCCACTCTAAAAAGAAAGCTAAAGAAACTAAACCTAAAGAAATTATATAACCAACAGAACCAATATACATTAAAATTTTTCTGCCGAATTTATCAATCATTGAAATACCAATTAGTGTAAACACTAAATTTATTATTCCAATACCAATACTGCTTAGAAATGATGCTGATTTTTCTAAACCGGCTAATTCAAAAATTCTTGGCGCATAATAAAGAAAAGCATTTATCCCAGAAGTTTGATTAAAGAATGCAATAAAGAAAGCAAGCATTAAAGGAATTCTATATTTTTTCATGAAAATGCTTTCTTGTGTTGTTTCGCCAGATTTTTCTTTTTCAATTGCTAAAATTTCTTCTTCAAAATTTATATTTGGATCAATTTCCCTAAGCGAATTTATAGCTTTTGTTTTATCATTTTTGTATTCTAATAACCATCTTGGGCTTTCCGGAACACTTAAAACTAACAATGTATAAATTAAAGCCGGGATGCTGCCAACGCCCATCATCCATCGCCAAGCACTATCGCCAATATCCTGCAAAAAGTAATTTGAAACAAATGCCATTAAAATTCCAAAAACAATATTGAATTGATATAAAGCAACTAAGCTTCCGCGTTTATTAGCGGGAGCAATTTCTGAAACATAAGCGGGAGCTACAACTGTTGAAATTCCAATTCCTAAGCCGCCAAGAAATCTGAAGAAAGCAAATGTGTAAGGATCTGAAACCATCGCTGTTCCAATTGCCGAAATAAAAAATAACAGTCCGATAAATATTAGTGTTTTTTTTCTGCCATATTTATTTGTGGGAATAGAGCCGAAAATTGCTCCTACAACTGTTCCCCAAAGTGCAGTTGACATAACTACTAATCCATGAAACAAATCAGAACTTTGCCATAGTTCTTGCAATTGTTTATCAGCGCCGGAAATTACAACTGTATCAAATCCAAATAAAAAGCCGGCTAACGCAACAACAATAGAGGTAAAAAATATTTTTGAACTTTGCATTTTTTATTCCGTTAATTAATTCCAAACTCGGTTTACTTTACTAATTCTAAAATTTTCAATTTTAGAGTATTTTTCACTTGTATTTTTAAGATAGAAAAATTTTGGTTCTGGAAAAATATATTCGTCATTGAAAATTTTCCATTATTCAATAAAATTTCTGTTTGAGAAAGATCAATATTTCCTTAACTAAAAGGAAGTTATACATTTTTTGAAAATGAAATTTGTTTATTAGTTAACAAAAATTGCGATAAAAGAAAATGCTATTCTAAAAATGCTTTTCATAACTTAATTCCTTTTTATAGAACAAGAAATTCACTTAAAATGTTTGTTATAGTTTTATAAATTCAACTCGTCGATTCTTAGCTTTATTAATACTTGAATCATTTTGTGCGATTAGTTCTGCTTCACCTTTACCTTCTGTTTCAAGTCTTGCCGCTTCAATTCCAAAGGAATTTACTAATTCATTTTTTACTGATTCACTTCTGCGTTTTGATAAATCTAAATTAAAAGTTTCATCTCCATCAGAATCAGTATGACCCACAACTTTAACTTTTATTGTTGGATTATCTTTTAGAATATTTGCAATTTCTTTTATTGTTGGAATTGATTCGGGTTTTAGTTTATCAGAATTTACATCGAACAAAATTCCGTAAGTTATAAGTTTTCCATCTGTGATTAATTTACTTCGCATATCCGGCTGACCTGAAGCAATCCTAAAGTTTGATATAAGTGGTGTTGTTTCATCCGAATATGTTTCAATTCTAAAAATATTGTAAACATATTTTTCTTGTAATCCTCGCGGAAGATCTAAAACTTTTTCTTCATTAACATACATTCTAACTCTTTGTTTTTGAACCCAAAATGAAATATGATATTTATCCGAAGAATTAAACATAAAAGACACTGTGCCATTATCTCCTTGCCATTCGCGGGCTTCTGACCAATTATTCCAATTGATTAAATCATAATCCGGACTAATTCTTAAACCAGCATTTCCCGGTTGTGAACCATATCCGGGATTACTTAAATCACCGGAGAGAAAAAAGAAATGAATTCCCGTAGCAGTTTCTTGTACAGAATTTAACGGAACAATATCGAACTCGATTGTAAAATTATCCGTAAAAGCTTCTTTGGCTTCTGGAACATAATAACCGGTTTTCGTAATTTGAAACCATTTTTCATCAAAATTTTCAGAAGTTACAATTTCACCGCTTCCGTTTGTATTCCATTGAAGTGGAAAATCGCCAATATTTTCCGAAGTGAAATCATCGTAAAAAATAACTTTTTCGCCGGGAATAAAATCAAATTTACTTGTTAATTTGTTTTGATTTTGTGCAATTAAATTATTTGAAAAAACAATAAAGCTTAATAAAATTAGGCAGATGATCGATTTTGTTTTCATTTTATCCTCATTATATGAAAGTAAAAATTTTATTCAGCTAACTTTTTAATGTATTCCGGTGTTTGCGGATCATCTTGGAAAAATTCACTTTTTTTGTTTTGTGATAAAGCCCAAATATCCAGCCAAGAAATTCCCCAATTTCTGAATTTTGTTATTGGAGTTTTATGCAAGTCATCTTTCAAAGTTTCATCTAAACTGATAAAATTGTAATTGTTGTTTTTAAACATAATTGCGAGAGAGTCAATAAAATCCGAGTTAAGCCAGCTTGCATGCATTAGCAAAATATGATTTATATTTTTTCCAAATAATTTTTGCGATTGGTTTTCAAAATAGTGTAACTTTTTTTCCATATAAGTGATATAATCTTTGCCAATTTGCTTTGCAAGAATTGTATCATTTTTTACTTTAGTTCTTTTGTAAGCTACTGCAAATAAATAATCTTCGTTATCAATTGTAACCGGTGCAGTTTTATAATTTATACTTTGCAAAAAATTATTTAGTGAATCATATTTTTCTTTTGTGTTTCCAATATGAAGATATGGATGACGAAAATACTTTATTGATTTATTTCTTTTACCAAGAATTTGTTTTGTTAGAATTTCACCTTTTATAATATTCTCTGAAAATTCTTTTAGATTAGTTTTGTTATAATCGGGATGTGAAAAAGTATGATTGCCAAGTTCTAAATTATTATCAATCCAATTTTCCAAAAGAGAAATTTGAAAATTATTAATTGAATCATTTTTATATAATTTCATTTCATTAACAAAACCAATTGCCGGAATATTATGTTTCTTTAGCGATAGAACAATTCCATTCATTAAATTTCGTTGAAATGTTGTATCGTTAATTCCGTAAGATACAACGGGCAAATCATCAATTGTAAAACAAATGTTTTTGGTTTGAGCAGTTAAAATTTGTGTTACTATAAAAAAGAACAAATTTATTATAATTGTTTTCATATGTCGGAAAAATAAATTGAGAATAATTATTTAACAATCTCACACTTTTTAAAATCGAGAATTGAATTAATATTAAGCTTTACAAAAACATTTTCCGTATAATCATCTTTTTCAAAAAATAATCCAACTTCACCGTTTTCTAAAATTGTCATTGAAGAATAAGCTGAGCTTCCACAATAAATTGTTTTACTTTCACTCCATGTTTTTCCTTCATCGTAACTTATTGAAATTGTCATATTATTTCTTTCATCTTTCGATTTGGCATTGGAGAATAATAAAATATTGTTTTCACCAAATTTATAATTTATAAAACTTGCGTTGCATCCGGGATCAATTAAAGTACTATCAATATTGGACATCCAAGTTTTGCCTTCATCATTAGAAATATGAATATATCTTTTTCCCAATTTGTTAACGCGACTATTAACCATCCAATTTCCGTTATCCAATTCAACTATTTTTGATTCATCGGCGGGATTTATTGGATTATCAATCACATACCAATTTTTACCATGATCATCGCTTCCGAAAATAAAAAGTCCTTTATTTAAATTAACCAACGTATGAAGCAGTTTACCGGAATTGGTTTGAATTCCATTACCCGAAGTTATGAATTTAAAATCTTTGTGCCATTCAGGTTTGCTAATTTGGGAAGTAATATCTTTTGGAGAACCCCAGGTGTTCCCATTATCATTACTTGAAACATATTTTAAATAATAAATGTCTTTCTCATTTTCCAAATCCATATAATTGAAAAACAAAAATATTTCGCCGGTTATTTTATCAACAATAAAAGATGGATCCGATGCAGATTGACCGAAAGCGTAATCCACAATTGTTTCAATTTCAGTCCACATAAGTCCGTTATCTTTACTTCTTCTGATTACAATATTTATATCTTTATTGGATTTTAAATCATCGCAAGATTCAACTCGTTCATCAATTGCAGCAATTAAATCACCGTTATTAGCAGTTGCTAAAGCTGGAATTCTATAACATGCTACGTCAGCTTTACTTTTATTGCCAAACAAATTAATAAATTCTATTTCACCACAATTTGAATTAGAATCTTGAGAATAAATTTTAGTAAATGTGATTAATAAAAAAATGAATATTAATATTTTGAATAATTTCACTTTATATATTACCTTGAATATATGCTGAAAGTGGAAAATTACCTTGTGCATCAAAAAATTTAGCATCCGGAACTTCAATCTTAAATGTATGATTTCCCGCATCTAAATTTCCCAAATCATAAACTCTAATTGGAATAACATCGCCCGGACACCAATTATTCCACGAGGTCCATTCTGATTCTGTTCGTGGATTTGCTCCATAAATTCCATTCCCTTGAGTGTTGTATTGTCTAAACGTCTCACAAGATTTTCCACCTGGTTTATAGGTTGCAATTAAATTTCCATCAAAATAAACATAATGGTTTCTTCTAATGTATTCTTCTCCACCAGCGTTTGAGCCATGATTAGAAGTTATTAAGTAAATTGCAGCATTTGTTAATTTAGATGGAACCTCTATGCTAAAAGTACGTATTGTCTTCCCGATAGCATCGGTATTTTTGAAATTATTAAGACTATCAAAACATGCTACTGATTTTAAAAATTGTGAATTATTTTCCTCCTTTTCGGAAGTAATAAATTTTAATGATCCGTAAAACGTATAATTCTTTCCAGCACATCCGGCAATTTGCGCATTTGCAGCATATGGAACTCCGAAAATATCGAACTCAATCCAGAAATCATATTTACTTTTAAATTCTAAATCAGTAAGAATTTTAGCAACATTATTTATTTCAAAACTGTACGGAACTTCATTTGGAGTTTTATTTTTATCCATAAAAGGGGTAATAAATCTTGCAACTTCAATTTTGCTGATAATATTTTCTTGATCATACGTTTCGCCTTTATTTATAAAGCTTAAAAACACATTACCAATTCTATCATAATTATCGCAAGCGGCTTTAACAACAATTTCCAAATTTAATTTATTGCCGATTTTTTGAAGATCATTCTCAGAAATTTTTGTAACATATTTGGAATTTGAAATTCTATAAATATCAGCAGGAACGGGTTCGTTTACGGTTGAGGCGTAACCATCATAGTATAAAACTTCATTAAAAATTGTTAAAGTGAACGGACCATTATTAATATCATTATTATTTTCTGTAGAATTATCTTTGTTGCAATTGATTAGAATTAAAGAAAGAACAATAGTTGCTAGTATTTTACTTTTCATAGATTTGGTTCTCAATTTAAATAGCAAATGGAATATTTTAATAAAAGTGACAATTAAAATACAACTTTTAATAAAATTTATTGCCGTTAAAATTATTTTAGAAAGGAATTAATTCGATAGGAAATTAATCAAAGTTTTAGATGTGATTGTTTAGCTATTTTTTTAAAAAAAAATTTAAATCTCCTTTTTTTCAAAAATTTTTCAATTTATTTTTAGACTATCAAATGGAATATCAGGTTGGGTATCCCAAAATGCAGAAACATTAGTAATTTTCCAACTGGTCGCTTCTTTTTCCATCAATCTCATTTAAAAAATTGTTCTAAAATATTTTTTATCTTGATCAGCATTATATTGTTTCCAAGTTAGACAGGCGGTTGAATCGCTAAAAAATTTAACTGTAGGTTTTTCTCGTTTTACAATTGGATGAATTATGTTTTCGCCATTTTTGTAATACTTCTCAATCCATTCTTTTCCTCTTGTATTGATTTTATCCCAACCAACTGCAACATCTGCTGTGCCATCGCTATTATTCCATGCTTGAACAACATAATTTTTGTGACGCCAATAACTTGTCCAGCATTCATAATTTCCGTCAAAAAAACATTTTGTTTCACCTTCGATAACTTTCATAATTGCTTCGGTCTCAGCAGCTTCATCAAATGAAGAAACCAAATTGGTTGAATTATTATTATCCAATGTTTTTTGGCAACCCAAGGTAATAACAAGAAAACTTGCAAGAAGTAAAATTGATTTTAATATTTTCATTTTAGCATTTTCTTAATGTTTGAACTTAAAATAGCACATATTGTCTTATATTAAAAGAAAATTCTAAAATTGTTGGATAAAATTCTTATCATTATTTTACAACTAAATTATAAATTTACTATGCAACTCGGACTTGTACGCCACTTTAAAGTAATTACAAATGAGAAAACTTTTCTTAATTCTAATGGGTTTGTCGAAGCGATGAGAAAATATGATTTGGCTTCGGTACATAAAAATGGACCGAAAATAAATTATGATGATTGGCAGATTTGTTATTGCAGTACTTTATCAAGAGCAGTTACAACTGCGGAAGAAATTTATTTGGGGAAAATTATAAAAACAGATTTACTTAAAGAAGTTCCCATTTCTCCATTTACAAAAATGAATATTAAATTACCAAGTTTTATTTGGCATATTGGAGCAAGAATTGCTTGGTACAAATCTCACAAATCCCAAATTGAAGATATCAATCAAACAAAAAAAAGAATTAGCGAATTTTATAATTTGATAAAAAAATCCGGTTACGAAAATATTTTAATAGTTTCTCATGGATATTTTCTTCATATGTTTGCACAAGAAATGATGAAAAATGGTTTTAAAGGAAATGTGGATTTGAATATCAAAAATGCACAACTTTATTTATTGGAAGATTAATTCATCATTCGTGAAATAGTGGTAAATTTTTTACTTTATTATCTATTCATCAAAATTATTTTTCAAATATTGATATTTTTTTTGTCTGCTTTTCCATCTTTCCATAGCAAATTTCTGCATATCTTCAACTTTATCTTTTTCATCAACAATTTCGAAACCAAGCAGTGTTTCAATAATATCTTCCAATGATACAACTCCATTCATTCCGCCGAATTCATCAATAACAAGAGAAATATGTTCTTTATTTTCAAGTAATTTTTCCCAAGCCTCAAATAATGAAGTATATGATGTAAAAGTTAGTATTTCCCGTTTTATATCTTTTAGTTTCAAATCAAATTGATCTTCAGCTAATTTTTCGAAAACAGTTTCTCTAAAAACATAGCTGGAAATATTATCATGAGTTTTTGAATAAATAGGTATTCTCGAAAAGTGAAGAAAATCCTTATCCTTAAGAAATTCTTGTAAAGTCATCTCTTCATTTGCAACTACAACAACAATTCGAGGTGTCATTATTTCAGAAATTCTTATATGCTTAAGTTTTATAAGATTTTGCAAAATGATATTTTCTTTTTCAATAAAAATTCCTTCTTTAGTACCTATTTTCGCTAATGCAGAAATTTCTTCTCTACTAGTTGTTAATTCATTTCTATTTCGTGAAAGTAATTTTGTTAAAGTCGAAGAAATTACAACTAGCGGATATGTAATAAAAATCATTATGGCTAAAATAGTCGGGGTAATATTTAGAAGCTGCTTATTGTAATTAGCTCCAAGTGTTTTGGGAATTATCTCGGTAAATACTAAAATAAGTAAAGTTAAAACTGCAGAAACAATTCCGAAATACTCATTACCAAAAATTATAGTTGCTTGTGCACCAACACCCGCCGCACCAACCGTATGTGCAACAGTGTTTAATGAAAGTATTGCTGAAAGAGGTCTATCAATATCTTCTTTAAATTTTATCATTTTTTTTGAATTTATATCATCATATTCAGCTTTTGACTTTAAATAAGATAAAGGTGTGGAAAGTAAAACGGCTTCCATTATTGAGCATAAAAAGGACGTAAATAGTGCAATAAATAGATATATTAAAAGTAATGTCATTATGGCTTATTTTTTGTGAAGGATGCTTCGTTAATTTTTTTTGTAAGTAAATAGAATATTCAAAATATTTTGTGAACTTACAAATAAATTCGAAGAAAATATTTCATCCACAATTGTTAAATTCTTGTTTATCATTCGTGAATTAGTGGCTAAATCTTTTGCCACAAATGCACAAAAAAAATCTTAGCAAATTAAAGTCATTTATTTTAATATTATTTTAGAAGTTTTGAATTTAATTTTTTTATAAATAAACTAACCCTCACTCATTTAATTTTGAAAAAGAAATCACAATTATTTTTAATATTTATTTTCTTCTTAAACGCAATAGTTTATGCGCAAAGCATTACTATTAGTGGTTTTGTAGAAGATGCAAAATCCGGCGAAAGGTTAATTGGTGCAAACGTTTATGAAAAAAATCTGCAAACCGGTTCAGCAACAAATAATTATGGATTTTTCAGTTTAGTTCTTCCTAACAATTCACAAAATATTAATTTAATTATTTCGTATATCGGTTACGAAACGTTACAGCTTAATTTATCTAATAAAAAAGACACACTATTACAGATTGAACTTTTGCCCAAATCTTTGGAAACCGAAGAAATTTTAGTTGAATCTGAAGTTACAGATGAAATTACAAAAAGTTCGCAAATGAGTAATTTCAATATTCCGATAAAACAAATTGTTGCAATTCCAGCATTGCTTGGCGAAACTGATGTTCTAAAAGCATTACAGTTGTTACCCGGAGTTCAATCGGGAAATGAAGGAAGCAGCGGTTTATATGTACGAGGCGGAAGTCCCGAACAAAATTTAATTTTATTAGATGGCACAACGGTTTATAACGCAAGTCATTTATTCGGATTTTTTTCAGTGTTTAATTCAGATGCGGTAAAAAATGTAAATTTATTTAAAGGTGGATTTCCGGCAAGATTTGGCGGGCGACTTTCTTCAATTCTTGAAATTAATATGAAGGAAGGAAATAATAAAGAATATGAAGGCAGCGCATCAATCGGATTAGTTTCTTCAAAAGTTACTTATGAAGGACCAATTTACAAAGATCAAACCTCATTTATTTTATCAGCAAGAAGAACTTACATTGATATTTTAGTCCAGCCGTTTATGGATGATAACAATTACGGCGGATATTATTTTTATGATTTGAACGCAAAATTGAATCACATATTTTCCCTAAATGATAGACTATTTTTTAGTCTATATTTAGGCAATGATGAATTTTATGCAGTATCAAAAAGTGATTGGGATAATTCAAATTCAAGAAATGATTTTAGTCTGGGTTGGGGAAATATAACTTCTGTTATTCGTTGGAATCATATTTTTTCTAATAATTTATTCAGCAATGTAACTGCAAATTTTAGCAGATTTAGATTTTATACAGATGTAGAAAGTTCTTCGGAGTACGATAACAATAAGGAAATTTACAGCGCTGAATATTTATCTGGAATTACAGATTTTGGATTTGCAATTGATTTTGATTGGATTCCAAACCAAGAAAATAATATTAAGTTTGGTGCAAATTTACTTCATCACCAATTTAATCCGGGAGTTTTTCAATACAGTATTTCACAAAATATTGATACTTCAATTTCTGCTTCATCGCTTCATAACGCAATAGAATTAAGGGGATATTTTGAAGATGATTTGGAAATTAATTCTAATCTTAAAATTAATGCGGGAATTCACACGTCACTTTTTGCAGTAAATAATAAAAAATATTT
>JBGSKB010000691.1:0-1758 GCA_041741395.1 Melioribacteraceae bacterium | reverse complement strand
ACAAACTCCAACAAAAAAATTTTATTAGTATATGGCGGTTGGGATGGTCATCAACAAAAGGAGTTTAAAGATTTAATTCTTCCTTGGCTGCAAGAACAAGAATTTGATGTTACTGTTTCTAATTCACTTGATATTTATGCTGATTCAACCAAAATGCAAAATTTTGATTTAATTATTCAAACTTGGACAATGGGTGAAATTACAAAGGAACAAGAAGAAGGATTATTAAATGCTGTTAAAAATGGCTGTGGGCTTGCCGGTTATCACGGCGGTTTAGGTGATTCCTTCCGATCTAATACAAATTATTTATTTATGGTTGGCGGGCAGTTTGCAGCACATCCCGGTGGACAAATTGATTTTACAGTAAATATTGAAAATCATAATGATCCAATTACGAAAGGAATATCAGATTTTAAAGTTTATTCTGAACAATATTATATGCTGGTTGATCCAGGTGTTGAAGTTTTAGCATCAACAACTTTTTCCGGTGAACATGCCGATTGGGTTAAAGGAGTCAAAATGCCAGTTGTTTGGAAGAAAAAATTTGGAAACGGAAAAGTATTTTATTCTTCAGTTGGGCATTCGATGAAAGATTTTGAAGTTTATGAAGTATTTGAAATTCTAAAACGCGGAATTCTTTGGGCAATAAGAGAGAACTAAAATCATTATAAATTCTAAGGCATAAAATGAGTGAAAATGAAATTACTCGACGAAATTTTATTAAGAAAAGTGCTGGAACCATAATTGGATTAACTGCATTTCCTTATATAATTCCTTCAAATATTATTGGTAAAAATAAATTTGTTTCTCCAAGTGATAAAATTAGAATTGGATGTATTGGTCTTGGCTGGCAAGGACCAGGCAACATGGAATCTTTTTTAAATGAGAAAGATGCAATTGTTGTTGCGGTTTGTGATATTGATAAAAATCATTTAATGGAAGGAAAAAATACTGTTGATAATTTTTACGGAAATAATGATTGTAAAACGTATCATGATTATAAAGAACTTTTAGAACGAAAAGATATTGATGTTGTTTCGATTGCTGTTCCGGATCATTGGCATGGAATAATTTCAATTGCCGCACTTCAAGCGGGCAAAGATGTTTATGGAGAAAAACCTCTTTCTCATAATTTAATGGAAGGAAGAGCAATTTGTGATACAGTAAAAAAATATAGTAGAATTTGGCAAACCGGAAGCTGGCAAAGATCGCAAAGCCATTTTAGATTTGCATGCGAATTAGTAAGAAACGGAAGAATTGGAAATGTTCGCACTGTAGAAGTCGGATTACCATCCGGCAATTCTGATTTTGGAGGAAATGATATTATTACTGATCCTCCAAAAGAATTGGATTTTGAAACTTGGTTGGGACCAGCTCCATTAGCTCCATATTGTTCTGCAAGAGTTCATAAAAGTTGGAGATGGAATTTAGATTATGGCGGCGGACAATTTTTAGATTGGATTGGACATCATGGAGATATTGCTCATTGGGGTTTAGGTTTAGATAATTCCGGACCAATTGAAGTTTCCGGTGTTGGTGAATATCCTAAAACCGGACTTTTCAATACTGCAATAAAATATCGTGTTGAAACAAAATATGCCAACGGTGTAAAAATGATTCTTGCCGGAGGACAACCGGATGTTTGCAACGGAGGAATGGGAACGAAATGGATTGGTGACGAAGGTTGGATTTGGGTTGATCGTGGTGAAAGATTAGATTCAAGTAATAAATTATTACTGCAAGATAAAATTAAACCAA
>JBGSKB010000690.1:0-5520 GCA_041741395.1 Melioribacteraceae bacterium | reverse complement strand
AAAACAGATTGTGCACAATTAAAACCATTATCAAATTGCGTTATTGCAGTTTCAAGATGATTAATCATATTTTTCCTAATCTAAAGTAATTATTTAAATTATTTAGTAATTCCTTTTTACGCACAAACCGTAGTCAATTTGCTGTCCCGCTTGTTTTTAGCGGGGATTTGTTTGTTATGCTGTTTTAAAATATTGTTCGCTTTTTATATGACTTATACTCATTAAATGTATGCAATAATTCTTTCTCTTCTAAAAATCTCCAATATAAAATATTTGGTATCCAAATTATTGATGTTATTAAAGTATATTTCGCTTGCATAAATAAGGGATACCCTAGAGTCCAGAAAATCATTCCTAAATACATTGGATGTCGAATAATTGAAAAGATACCATTTGTTACAAGATGATCAATATTTTCCAATCCTTTTAATTGTATTAATGGAACAATGAATAAAATCAGTCCTAATATGAAAAGAATAAAACCAAAATACTTTACAATTTCTGGAATTATTAATTCAACTGGATCATTTTCACTCATTTGAAAAAATGATACCCATAATAGTATCATAATAATAAGCATAGAGAAAAAAATAAATTTGTTTTGAGAATTAATTTGTTTCTTATACTTGAATATTGAATAAATTGTACGTAAAACATGAAGAAAAAAACATATACAAAATAAAATAATAAACTGACTCATTTATATATTCCATAAAATTATTTTCATTTATAACAAAACTTATTCATCACAACAGCATAACGCTGTTGCCGATAAGCGGCACCCAGAACAGAAACACCGAACAAAGCAACTACTTTTTATTTATTAAAAATTTATTTAATTGGCGTGTTAGACTGCTTATATTTATTTAATTCCATTTTTTATTGCTAATGCTAACCCTTCTGGGTTTTCCCACGCCATTGAATGTCCGGCTTTTTCCACAATCTCGATATGAACATTTTGTTTTTTTAGTACTTCTAAATCTGGATCAGGTAAGGAATTTTTTCCAAATATAAATGTCCTTGAAATATTGAGATTATAAAATAATTCTCGCCAACTTGGAGTTTGACCAGCAACCAACGATTTGGATTCTCTATTTATAGCAATTGGTAAACTGTGAATCAATCCAACAGCCCAATTTTCATTTGAATCTTCTCTGCTATCTTGAATTATTTTTGAATGTCCAATACTCGAATAATCATTTTCATTATACGAGGCAATTTTTTTGCTGAAAAACCCTCCACCAGAATCTAGATTAGCTTCACTTATAATTATACTTTCTATTCTTTCAACACACCGAGAAGCTAAAGTAATTGCGATTGATCCACCCATACTATGACCATAGGCTATTAATTTAGTTAGACCTAAATACTCGATCAATTCTGCAAGATAATTTGCGTGATCTTCAATTGTATATGTAAATTTATTGGGTTTATCACTAAAACCAGATCCTAATAAATCTAACAATATTCTGCGATGGTTGTAAAGATGTTTAATAGATGCTACTTGAGGATAATCAAATGACGAAGCACATCCTAAACCATGAATAAAAATAATTGGTGTTTCCTCACCTGTTAAATCGTGATAGCGTATCCTCGCATTAATATTTTTTATCAAGTATTCTTTCATTAAATCTTTTTACTTTTTGTTAGCAACCTAACGATTTCTATCTTACGACTTGATAAATATAAAATATTTAAAAGTGATATTTAATAAGTGTACCCTTTCTCTTCTCCCGAAGGGATGGATTAACAAAATTATATTTTTAGTTTCACAAACAAAAAAAATAAGGAGTCCATAAAATGAACACCAAGTTAATCAAAGAAAAAAGGCACATTGGACTTTTCCAACTTCTCACTTGGAAGCACCAACTGGACTATAGGCGCCTCAAGGCACACGATTGGCGGGTTATGTGTTATTGCTTATTTTGAAAAATAGTTTGAATATCATCAATTATTAACTTACCAAGCTTATTTAAGTTTGAATTCCATTTTTCAAGATGCAATAATGGACTTATCCATTTTATATTGTTTTCATCAAATAAAACATTCACATCATTATCAGGACTATCAATTAATCTTAATTCGACATCTTTACGATTTATTTCATTAGGAAATTTTCCTTGCCTTGCTGATGTTGGACCACACACAACTACATTTGGAGATAATCTATGTGCAGCTGCATTTCTATAATTCTTAACTTCATTGAAAAATAATTTATAAGGTTCATATTTAATTTTTATATTTTTTGGTAGGGACTTCCATATTTGTTTACGACACAAATCTGTATCAATAGGTTTAAGGTTTAAAGCTAGTATATTATTAAGAGTAATTGCAATTGCATCAATGAAAGATTTAATTGAATTATAAAAACCAACTAATAAAGAGCTAATTCTTAGACTTGCCATAAATGGATTAATGTTATCGTTGTATTCATTTTTTATCAATTTGTCATAATATTTTATATCTGCATAACGTCTAGCAATATTTTCAGAATATTGTAAATCGTATTCTTGATATGCTACTTTCATATTTGAACATACAGAATCGTAAAATTCATCAAGTTGAAGGAAATATTCGGGTATTTCAATATTGAGTTCATTCAACAATGATCTATAATAAAAATGAGTCTTCATAATCTTCCCAAGATGTTTTGACACATAACGAAGTTGCCGCTAACCAGCAGCCCAGAAAAAGAATGCCGAGTAGAAGCAACTATTTTTTATTTATAAAAATATTTCTTAGAACAAACTACCTTAAAGAGCAACTTAACTTTGTAAACACAACTTTTTAATTACATAAATGCTGCATTGAAAAACGCTGTCCGTGTTGAGCGGCGGGTTAGTTGCATTACTTGATTATATGTTTTAAAAATGTTCATGATTCTTCTGGGTCATATTTATTATTCGGTAGTGTAATATATAACCAAAGAAATCCTATCGAGCCAGCTAAAACGGATGCAATTAAAACAGATATTTTTGAATTGACAATAGAGATATTTTCGCTGAATGCTAAAAGGGTTATGAATATAGACATTGTAAAACCGATACCCGCAAGCAGTCCAACCCCGATGAGATGTTTTTTACTTATTTCTTTTGGGATAGAACATAAACCCGCAGTTACGCCAATAATAGAAAAAATAAATATTCCTAACGGTTTGCCAAACAGTAAACCAAGAATAATACCGTAGCTATTTGAATTGGTTAAATTATCAATTAAAGATGACGGGAAAAGAATTGCTGTATTAGCTAATGCAAAAAGTGGAAGAATAATAAAAGCAACCGTTTTGTGTAAACTATGCTGCAAATTATATGATGGAGATTTCTCATCACCATTGCCAAACGGAATTGCAAAAGCTAAAAGCACACCAGTAATTGTAGGATGAATGCCCGAACGATACATACAAAACCACATAGCACAACCAAGAATTAAATACACCCATATTTTATAGAACTTTGCTCTATTAAGAATAATCATTATTGCGAATATTAGAACTGCTAGTCCAAAGTATGTAAAAGAAAAATCAGTTGAATAAAATAGTGCTATAATTATGATTGCTCCTAAGTCATCAATGATTGCCAAAGCTGTTAATAATATTTTTAGTGAAGCTGGAACTCTATTCCCCAATAACGAAAGTATCGCTAATGAAAATGCAATATCGGTTGCCATTGGGATACCAAAACCTCTTTGGAAAACAGTGCCTTGGTTGAATAAGAAGTGAATTAAAGCTGGGATTATCATTCCACCGATAGCAGCGAAAATAGGTAACAAAGATTTTTTAATATTTGACAATTCGCCGATATAGATTTCTCGTTCAATCTCAAGACCAACAAGAAGAAAGAACACTGTCATTAATCCATCATTTATCCAGAACTCCGTTGGCTTGGAGAGAATATCAACATGCCAAAGATGAATATAGTTTTGCCCAAAAGCCGAGTTTGCAAGTAAAAGAGAAACAATGCTGCATAACATTAAAATTAACCCGGCAGATTTTTCACTTTTGAAAAATTCATTGAACAGTTTTGTCAATTTCATTAAATAATCTTCTCCAATTGCTAAGCAGCTAACGGCGGCGCTCCGTTATCCGTTAGCTAACGGAAACTGATAACCCGCTGCCCAAAATTTATGCTGAGTTTGTAGAAACATAGCAATATTAAATTTACGTCACATACTTTATTTTAAATTAATTTTAATTACTCACTTCAAAACTGAAACATACTTCTTTATTTTTGTCTTATGAAATCATCTACAACTATTTATTGACTTTTAGCACAGTACCTTGTTAGGCGTTTTTTATTGTGCAGAATACACATTATAAAAAAAGATCAACATAAACTGATGAGAATTTTATACACAACATAATTTATGAAATTAGAAAAAGAACAAGACTTACAAAGCGCCAAATAATCATAAGGCAACTTTACCCAACCAAAACAATGCAAAACTATTGCACTTTAAATTTCCTAATCAAAAAGATAAAACCAGTTATTACAATTAAAGCCAAAGCAACAAAAACAATCTCACCTCCAACTGTAAAATTGGGATCATTATTTATATACATCATAATTCCCATAGCATTTACTGCTAGTATCATTGTGATAAAAAATCCGTAAAACAAAAATTGAATAGCGTAAGTTGTGTTTGGTTGTGTCCAAAGTAAATAGACACTTAATAATCCAATTGGTATAGTAAAGCCCAGATCAAAAAATCGTATTGTCCAAAACATTGTTGGTGTTTCAACATAGCCAAGAGTTGTTCCCGTTTGGATTACGTTAATTATCTCCTTAATCCACATTGAAGCAAAAATCAAAATAAAAAGAACGAAAATAATAGAATATACAGCAAGTATTTTTTTACTGAAACTATTTTCAACTTTTTTAGGAAAAATGCTAAGAGCATAAAATAGTATGAGTAGTGAAGAAACCATAACAAACAAAAAATAGAAGGTATACTTTTCACTATTACCAGTATAAGTTAAAGAACTCCACTCCAATCCTATTGTATAGCTCAAAACAAAGTAAATCAAATACAATGGTGTAATTATTATTAGAAATTTTGAATACAATTTTTGGCGAAACAAAGCAATGGAACTAAAAATTAAAATCGGACTTAATATGACCAAATTTATTAAATCTTGTCCTTTAATCTGGAATATACCAGAAGGTGATGTTTTATAGTGGATTTGATTCAACAGCAATGGCCCCTCAACTGCCAAATATATAAGTACCAATCCACTGACAAAAGATAAAAAACAAACTGCACACCTATCAAATTCTCTTCCGAAATTCACTTTCAAATTTTGATTCATAACAATACCTCCCTCTCAAGTATACTCTGTATATTTACATCTCTTTTCTGATGAAACACCTAACACTTTCTATCTTACAACCTGATAAAAATAAATTGTTAAAAAATAACATTTAATAAGTGTGCCCTTTCTCTTCTCCCGAAGGGATGGATTAACAAAATTATATTTTTAATTTTCCCAAAATAAAAATAAGGAGTCCATATAATGAACACCAA
>JBGSKB010000689.1:0-1675 GCA_041741395.1 Melioribacteraceae bacterium | reverse complement strand
AATTTTTTTAGATGGATTTACTCCGGAAATTAAAATTACTTCTGAAAAACATTTTGGGAATTTACCAATTGAAGAAATTAAAAATGAATTAAACTTTGAGTTTTATTTTGTTCTCACAAATCAATCTGGATTGCAAAAAATATTAAAAGATGGTGATAAATATTTTACTTCAGAAAAATCTGTTCAAAAATTAATTCAAAACTTTACGAAGAAAAATTATTCAGTTCCTGCTGGAAGAATTTATCCAAGGAAAATTAAAATTAGTGGATTGGAGCATAATTGTTTATTCGTGAATGAAAATTCGACTTCTTCAGATTTAAGTATTTTTGAATTTAACAATTCTCAACTCACAAAAATTAATTATTTGAATAATCGAATTCCTATTTCAGTTGGAGATTTTAATAACGATACGAAAACCGACATTCTAAGTTTATACGTTAAAAACGGATTTATAGAAACTCAATCAGAATCCGGAAATTATAATTTTGAAAATGTTTTTAAAGATTCCTCACAAACGTTTTGGCCGGCTTTAGCTGAAGATATTGATGGAGATTTAAAAACAGAAATAATTGTTTTTAGTGATGATAAAACCATTTCAATTTGGGAAGTTCAAAATGATTTTAGTTTAATAAAGGAAGCCGATTTACAGATTTTTAATATTGATGAAAGTTCTACAACTAATTATATTTTTAGAAACAACCAAGTTTTAGTTGGCGACTTTGATAATGATTTGAAAAATGAAATTGTTGCAGCAGATAATTTTGGTAGATTAATATTTTTTGAAATTGAGAATGGAAATTTTAAAAATGATTTTATTGCAGAAACATTTTATAAATCAGAATCAAATAGTCAAATTGCAAAAGGTGATTTTAACGGTGATGGAATTTTAGACATTGCTGTTCTCACAAATTATGAAGATGATGTTTTTATTACGCCAATTTCTTATATCTCAATTTTTTCCTTCATCGGGGAAAAATTTGAATTTTTTTTTCAAAAAGTAATAATAGATACAGAAGAAAGTTTTACAAATAGCTTTGATAAATCATATTCGTCAATAAGATTTGCAGAGTTGACTGGTGACGGAAAAGATGAAATTATGATTACGCAAAATCCCAATTTGTATATTTTTGAATTCGATACTGAAATATCCAAATTGATTTTCTTTGAAACCAATGTGAATACACCATCAATTTTTGTTGATGATATTGATGAGAACAATATTAATGAAATTGGAATTCCCGGAAAAGAAAATATTTATTTTATTGAATTAAATTCAAGCGCAAATCAAATTACACCAAGTATTGTTGATTATTATTGTATTGATTCAACTCAAAATTATTTGGAATGGAAAAGTAATAATTTGTTAACAAGAATTTTCAAAGGAAGCTCAATAAATTCAACTGAATTGTATGATTCCACTTTTAATAATTATTATATTGATTCTGTTAAATCAAACGAAATTAATTTTTACTCAATAGAAACAAAAGATATTTTAGAAAATAAAGTTTCAAGTAAAAGTAAAATTATTTCAATATTTTCTCATGCTCCCGGTAATTTTAATTCTTTAGAAATTAGTAACGCAAAATCGATCAAAATAGATTTTAGTTTACCGATTGATAAAAATTCAGTAAAACTAAGTAATTTCTTAATTAATAATGAAAATCCAAATTCAGTT
>JBGSKB010000688.1:0-3208 GCA_041741395.1 Melioribacteraceae bacterium | reverse complement strand
TGCCGCAAAAATTCCAGCTTTAAGATAACTTTCAGAATAAAATTCACCAGTACCGGGAATTGCAAACGACATAAGTCCCGCCAATATTGGAGTTTTCTTATTTTTAATATTTGTGGAAGAATTTAAATTTTCATCAATTAATATTTCTTGATTTACAATTTTGGTATCATTACTAAGTGAGCCGCTAAAAAAATTATTATCTGAATTTTGTGCCCAATAAATTGAGTTAAATGCTAAAAAATAAAAAAATATTTTCTTCATAATTTTTCCTAAAAACTAAATTCAAATAAAATTCCACCATAGAAATTCCATTCTTTACCGTACATGATTTTTTCATCTCTAACAATTTTTTCATATTCATCAAAAGCATAAGAAGCGTTAAAAAATAAACTTGTCGGGAACAAATAAAACGAAATCATTTTTAATCTTAATTCCGCACCAGTTCCTTTTTTGAAATCAGAAAATTCCGGTATATCATCATTCCATGCATTTCCTAAATCTCCATTTATAGAAATGAACAATTTATCAATATATAAATGCCCAAGTCTGTAATCAATATTTTTGAACAATGGCAATCGGTATGTTAAATTCAGCCATGCAAGCTCGTTGCCGCTTATTGCATAAAATGGATAACCTTTCATTCCTACTAATCCGCCAAGATAAAAATCAAAAAAGTCCGGAACTCGCGGACCAAAAATTGTTCCTAATCTAAGTCTCGCAGATAAAGTATGCTCATCATAAATCTGGTAATAATTTTTCAAGTTTAATTCTAATCTGTGAAAATTAAAATTTTTGTAGATTGGAACCAGAACACCATTTTTAATATCGTATTCTCCATCGGGATTATATTTATTCATCTCATAATTATATCTGGCTTCAACCTCAATCCCAACTGGATTTATATCACTATCAATTGTTGGATAAATTGAATTGAAGGAATATGTTAACTGCAAATTTCTTCCAATAAAATAATCATCGCTGCTGCTTGGATATAATGTTGTTGTGTTTGGAAAAATAAAACTTCCGATTGCGGCAGAATATTGGCTGTAAATAAATCTAAATTCCAAATTGTGCATTGGATTAAAAATTTTATGTTTTGCGGCAAGATCAACTTCAAACAAATTATAAGTTACATTAGCATTAACTTCGCTTTCGGGTCTGGGCGGATAATATGTGCTGTCAATTCCAAACTGAATATCAACATCAGCTTTACGACTAATAGAATAAACGTCAACTGATAATTCCGGTTTTAGTCCCAAACTATATAATAACGGAACTTTATTTTTGAAAATAAATGTTAAGAACAAATCGCGCTCAAACCTTGTGTTTATTGAGCCTCCGGCAAAGAATGAATAACGGTTTAACATATCGGATGAAGTTAAATAAACGCCGGGTTTTATTTTATCAATTGCAGAGTTTGATGTGTTATAATTATCATATCGAATGAATGGCAAAATTGTAAGTTTTGTAAATGCACTTGAATAATTTTTTTCTTGAATATTTGGAATATCATAATCATTAAAATTTCTTAGTTTTGCAAACTGTTCATCAGAAATATCACCTTTGGATTTATTAACATTCAACGGAGGATTTAATGATTGAACATATTTCAAATTAGGATTAACTGAATTTTGCAAATTATTTTCTAACTCAAAAATCTTATATCCGGTAGAAGTATAACCGGCGTAAACAATATTATTTTTTTCATTTATTGACGGCATAAATGCACTGCCAACAACATTTGTCAACTGCGTTTTGGTTTTTGCATTTAAATCAAATTCATAAATGTTAAAAATTCCGGTTTCGTCTGAGCAATAAATAATTTTATTTTCATCCGAATAAAATGCGTTTCGTTCATCATATTTTTCTTTTAGTAAAAATTCAAACCCGCTTCCATCAGTTTTTACTTTTGCAATATCTCTTCCTTGATGATATGAATATTCGAAAATTATTTCGTTTCCATCTTTAGAAAATTTGGGATTATAAACTTGTTCACCTTTTTCAAAAAAAGTTAATTTCTTAAAATTCTTTCCATCAATATCTGCAATACCAATATTTGCTGTTCCATCTTTCTGAAAAATAAAACCGATCTTTGTTCCATCTAAAGAAACACTCGGATTATTTGCGCGCCATCCGTAAGTAATTCTTGTTTCTTCTTCATCGTCCAAATTGTAAATATACAAATCATGAATGTTTGTCCATTTGGGATTGTCTTCGCTCAATTTTGCATATACAATGCTATTTTTATTTTTAACAAAACTGAATGTTGAACGGATTCCGGATTTAACTACTTTCTTTTCTTTTGTTTCAAAATTATATTTATAAAGACCGGAATTAACAAAATAATTTCCGCCGGAATTAGAAATAAAATATATTTCTTTTCCATCCGGAGAATAAACCGGATAAAAATTTCCAAAACCTTCTTCTACTAATAATTTACCTTTTACTTCATTTGACTTTACATCTTTAATTCTATCAATATAATCTTTCTTTAAATATTCACTCCACTCATTATAAATTTCATTTCCATCTTTTCCCAAAACGTCTTCAAAAGCTGCATCAATTGTAAAATTTGTTAGTTTGCCAAGTTTGATTGTTATATCTTTTAATTTTTCTTCGCCGTATTTTTGAGCAATATATTTAGTAAGTGCGAAACCGGAATTATAAACTGATTCATTCCCCAAACTTGTTTTGCTGAATACGCCCATTTCATTCCAGCTAAGCATTTTGCCATCAAGAACGTAAGATCTTAAAATCATATCGCGATGAGAATCCCAATTATCATAATCAAATTCTTTGCGCATATATTGTGCAGTTCCTTCAGCAAACCAGGCGGGCATATTGATTGTAGCAAGCGGATAAGAAGCAATAAAATTAGGAAATCCATAAAGTATGTCTGGTCTGCGCTTATCTTCATAATTTAAAAATTGCAGATAAAAAGCCGGAATCGTTCTGCTTACTTTCATTGATGCTTGAATTTGTACCATGTGAGTAAATTCATGAGAAATTACATTACGAAGCCAATTATGCGAACCGCGCAAATCAAAATCCAATGCAGAAGCCCAAATTTCAATTTTGTTATCAAAAAAATATGTTGCACCATTTGAATAATCATCAATATCTTTTATAACGTAATGAACTTTCTCCGGTTCATAATTATATAAACTTGTTATTGGTTCCCAAACATTTTCAGCAATTTTTAAAACTG
>JBGSKB010000687.1:0-8489 GCA_041741395.1 Melioribacteraceae bacterium | reverse complement strand
AGACTTTTTGTTAATATGGATGATTGTATTGGCTGTGATCAATGCTCAAGAGCTTGTCCAGTAAATTGTATATCAATAGAAACTTTAAAAGCCACACCAGATGATAGTCCGGGTGAAACTTCTCAAGGTAAAAAGAAAGCTTTGTGGGTTACTAAATTTGATATTGACATAGCAAAATGCTGCTTTTGTTCGTTATGTGTTTATCCATGTCCAACTGAATGTATAACAATGACGCAAGTTTATGAATTTAGTGAATTTGAAAGAGAAGATTTGCTTTATAGATTTGCAACTTTAACTCCATCAGAGATTGAAGAAAAACAGAAAAAATTTGATGAATTTACGGCTGCAAAAGAAGCTGAAAAATTAGCTGCAGCTAAAACAAAAGCTGAAAAACCAAAACCGGTTGTGGAAAAAAAAGATAATATAAATCCAGAGAAAAAAGCTGAGTAATTTATAAAATGGAATTGTACGATATAATATTTTATCTATTTGCAGCAATAACAATTATATCTGCCGTTATTGTCGTAAATGCAAGAAACATTGTTCATGCAGCATTTAGTCTCTTGCTAACATTCTTTGGTGTTTCCGGAATTTACGTATTGCTTGGCGCAGATTTTCTTGCTGTTGTTCAAATTATGGTTTACGTTGGCGGAATTTTAATTCTTCTTTTATTTGGTGTTATGTTAACAAATAAAATTACTAATGTTGAAATTAGATCCGGATCCTTCCAAGTGCTTCCGGCAATAGTTGGATTAGCTGCATTTGCTGCAATTTTGTTTGGGGTAATGACATCAACAAATTGGAAATCACAAAGTTTTGAAATCGCAAATACAACATCTTTTGAATTAGGTAAATTATTAATTAGTGAATATGTTCTCGTATTTGAACTTTTAGGAATTCTTTTATTAGTCGCACTAATCGGTGCTGCTTCAATAGCAAGAAGAGATAAGGAATAATTAAATTGGAAGTTGGTCTAAATCATTTTTTAACAGTAAGTGTTGCATTATTCTCGCTTGGTTTATATGGAGTTGTAACAAGAAAAAATGCTGTTATGGTTTTGATGGGTGTTGAATTAATTCTTAATTCGGCAAATATAAATTTTATCGCGTTTTCAAAATTTGGAAATTTTAGTATTGATGGTCAACTTTATGCGCTGTTTGTTATAATTTTGGCTGCGGCAGAAGCTGCAATTGCATTGGCAATTGTATTAAATATTTACAAAAGATTTGCAAATGTTAATGTTGATGAAATAAATAATCTCAAAGAATAGTTTATGTCAGAATTTACAAATATCAATCTTTCATTAATCGTACTGTTACTTCCACTATTTGGATTTTTCATTGTCCTATTCTTTGGGAAAAAATTTCCTAAATTATATTTAGCTGAAGTTGGAATTATAACACTTGCATTTATACTTTCACTTGTAATTGGCTATTCAAAATTAAGCACCTATTTACATCAGGATATTCTTTTTTCTTTTACTTGGATTGACTTTGGGAATGTTCCCAATTTAGGAAATCTTCATGTTGATTTAGGAATTAAAATTGATAATCTAACAGTAATAATGTTATTTGTTGTAAATCTTATAAGCATGCTTGTTCACATATATTCTATAGCTTATATGAAAGACGATTCAAGATATTCAAGATATTTTGCTTATTTAGGTATTTTTACATTTTCTATGTTAGGAATTGTTCTTACAGATAATTTATTAATGATGTACATTTTCTGGGAACTTGTCGGTTTATCATCATATTTACTTATTGGATTTTGGTACGAAAAACAATCAGCTTCTGATGCTGGGAAAAAAGCATTCCTTACAAACAGAGTTGGTGATATTGGAATGTTTATTGGAATATTAGTTCTTTTTACAAACTATAAATCTTTTTCTTTTGATTTTATATATGCACAAATAGCAAGTGGAAATTTACCATTTGGAAGTGAAGCATGGTTAACCGCTGCCGGAATTTTAGTGTTTCTGGGTGCAGTTGGAAAATCTGCACAATTTCCTCTTCATGTTTGGTTACCAGATGCTATGGAAGGTCCAACCCCGGTAAGTGCATTAATTCACGCAGCAACAATGGTTGCTGCCGGTGTTTATTTAGTTGCAAGAATTTTTGTAATGTTAACCGCTGATGCAATGTTAGTAATTGCAGTTGTTGGAGCAGTAACTTCTTTATTTGCTGCAACTATCGCTTTAACCCAAAATGATATTAAAAAAGTTTTAGCTTATTCTACAGTTAGCCAACTTGGATATATGGTTATGGCACTTGGAGTTGGTGCTTATACATTTGCATTTTTTCATTTAGTAACTCACGCTTTCTTTAAAGCTTGTTTATTTTTAGGTTCCGGTTCAGTAATTCATTCAATGCATCATGAACAAGATATTAGAGAAATGGGCGGATTAAAAAAGAAAATGCCTATTACTTATTATACATTTTTAATCTCTACTTTAGCAATTTCTGGAATTCCTTTAACTTCTGGATTTTTAAGCAAGGATGGAATCCTTGCCGGAACGTTAGCTTTTGGTCAGCTTACTGGACATTGGTTAATTCCAATAATTGGATTTTCAGTTGCATTCCTTACAGCATTTTATATGTTTAGATTAGTAATTCTTACTTTCCATGGAAGTCCAAGAAATCATCATAAATATGAACATGCGCATGAGTCCCCTTTTGTAATGGTAATGCCTTTAGTCGTGTTAAGTACTCTTTCAATATTTTTCTGGTATACTCCAAATCCAATTTCTCCGGATGCCAGCTGGTTTACGAGTAATTGGATTACTACTCCTCAAACTGTTGTTCCAAAATCTGCAAGTTTTGATTTTATGATTAATGAATCCGTTGAAAGTTCATCTCATAATTCACATGAAGAAATAATTCATTCTGAAAAATATACTCATGCAATGCATTGGGCTCATTATCCAGCAATGATTATGTCATTAATTGTTGCCGGATTAGGAATTCTTCTAGCATTTACTATGTATCAATGGAAGAAAATTTCTCCAGATAAAATTGCTGATAGTGTTAAAGCCTTATACAAAGGATCTCTTAATAAATGGTATGTTGATGAAATTTATGCAAAATCATTTATTGGGGGAACTATTAAACTTGGTGATATTTTATCTTGGTTTGATAAATGGATAATTGATGGAATTGTAAACGGCTCAGCTTATGTAACAAAAGTTTTTTCCAAAATAAGCGGATTGTTTGATGCATATGTTGTTGATGGATTAGTTAATGGCACCGCATTATTTAGCGGATTTGTTGGCTTTAATTTTAAGAAATTACAAACCGGAAAGGTTCAAACATATATTGTGTTAGTTGTTTTCTCAATAATAGTTTTGTTCTTTATTATTGGACCTTTTTAGAAAAGTTTAAAAATATAAGGTAACTCATTATAATGAATGGAATTCCAATTTTATCATTAATTACATTTCTGCCAGTTATTGGTATGATCTTGATTCTTTTCATGCCAAGTAAAATGGCAAGGGAAATTAAGATTACATCTTTAATAATTACTTTTCTTCAAATAATACTTGCGGCAATTCTTTTATCAAACTTCAATTATTCCGCTGGTGGAATTTATGAAGCAAGTTCATTTCAATTTGTCGAAAAATTTCAATGGATAAAAATTACTGGTCTTTCATGGATTGGAACTGTAAAAGTTGATTATTTTCTTGGTGCAGATGGCATAAGTTTACCAATGTTACTTTTAACAGCTTTGGTTTCCTTTATTGCAGTTATTTCCTCATGGAGTATTAATAAATCTGTAAAAGGATTTTTTGCTCTTTTCTTATTACTTGATACCGGAATGATGGGTGTTTTTGTCGCTCTTGATTTTTTCCTATTTTATGTTTTTTGGGAATTAATGTTACTGCCTATGTATTTCTTAATTGGTATTTGGGGCGGACCAAGAAAAGAATATGCAGCAATAAAGTTCTTTATTTATACTTTATTCGGCAGTGTCTTTATGCTTTTAGTTATGATTGCTTTATACTTTAGCGCAAGTGAAACTTTAGCAGATGGCACAACAGTTTTTACATTTAATTTGCTAACATTGATGGATCCGACAAACTATACAACTAATGGAATTCTATCTCCGTTAAATCCAAACAATTACAGACTTGCCGCATACATTGCGTTGTTTGTAGGTTTTGCAATTAAAATTCCAATGTTTCCTTTCCATACATGGCTGCCGGATGCACACGTTGAAGCTCCAACTCCAATAAGTGTAATATTAGCCGGTGTTTTACTTAAAATGGGAACTTATGGAATCTTAAGAATTAGTTTCCCAATTTTCCCGGAAATAACAAAAGATTTATCATATTATATTGCACTTTTTGGTGTAATAAATATTATATACGGAGCATTAGTTGCATTAGCTCAAAAAGATTTCAAAAAATTAATTGCTTATTCTTCAGTTTCACACATGGGTTATGTTTTACTTGGAATGGCTTCAATGTCAACGACCGGAATTACCGGAGCAATTTTCCAAATGTTTAATCATGGAACAATTACCGCAATGCTCTTCTTGATTGTTGGAGTTATTTATGATAGAGCTCATACACGTGATATTAATAGCTTTGGCGGATTAGCAAACAAAATGCCAGTATACACATTTTTCGTTACTATAGCATTTTTTGCAGCAATTGGCTTACCAAGTTTATCCGGATTTATTTCAGAAGCTTTGGTTTTCGTTGGAGCTTTTGGAGTTGAAGAAATTAGAGTTTTAACAATGATCGGAACTTTAGGAATTTTACTTGGTGCAGCTTATATGTTGTGGACTTTGCAAAGAATTTTCTTTGGCGAGTTTAATAAAAAATGGGATGATGTTTTAACTGACATTACATTTAGAGAATACGCTATGTTTATTCCTTTAACAATTATAATTGTTTTTTTAGGAATTTATCCTTCAGCGATGTTGGATATTATGAATGCATCTGTAAATTCACTTGTTGAATTTTTAGCTAAAAATGCTCAAGGTTTTACTTTAAGTGGAATGTAATTTATAATAATTTTTTATTCAGAATTCTGATAACAAAATGTTTGAAAACCTATTAACAGATATCTCTTTAATTCTACCGGAAGTAATTGTTTCTGTAACATTACTTTTATTAGTTCTTGTTGATTTAATTTTTAATAAGGATAAATCCATAATTCCATTTGTTGGATTGATTGGATTATTTTTTGCATTATATTTTGCAATTAACGGCTTGAATATAAATTCAACTGCATTTGTTGTAAGTGCCGCAAATAATGATTATGGATTATTAACAATTGATTCTTTCGGATCTTACTTTAAGGTAATTATTTTAATTACTTCAATTCTTATTATTTTGTTTGCAAAAAATTCCTTAGAAATTAAAAATGTTTCAGAGAGATCCGGTGAATTTTATACATTGATTTTCGGAATGATTTTGGGAATGATGTTTATGATTTCCGCATCCGATTTGATAATGATTTATTTATCCGTTGAATTACTTTCACTTTCATCATATGTTTTAGCTGGATTCACAAAATTAAGAGATAGAGATACAGAAGCTTCTCTAAAATATTTAGTTTACGGCGCAGCTTCATCGGGAATTATGCTTTTCGGAATTTCAATAATCTATGGATTAACTGGCAATACAAATCTATTTATTATAAATGATGTTTTTAAATCCACAAGTATTAATGTTTTAGCTTACACATTTTCTATTATTTTAATTTTTACCGGAATTGGATTTAAAATTTCCGCGGTTCCTTTTCATTTTTGGACTCCAGATGTTTACGAAGGTGCCCCAATTTCTGTAACAGCATTTTTATCTGTCGCAAGCAAAGCTGCCGGTTTTGCACTATTAATTAGATTTTTTAAAACAACATTTTTATTGAAAGAAGTTAGTGGAAGCTGGATACTTTTAGAAGGTTTTGATTGGCAAAGTTTTCTAATTATTATTTCAATTTTAACAATGACACTTGGAAATTTTGCAGCTTTATGGCAAGATAATGTTAAAAGAATGTTGGCTTATTCAAGTATTGCCCATGCCGGATATATGCTTTTGGGAATTGCAGTTTTATCCGATCAAGGTTTACTTGCTGTAATGATATATTTCTTAGTTTATCTACTTATGAACATTGGAGCTTTTTATATTGTGATGGTTATTTCAAATCAAATAAATTCGGAAAATTTAAATGATTATAACAAACTTGGATACGCTTCCCCATTTCTTGGTGTGTCACTTACTGTATTTTTAATTTCATTAACCGGATTACCGCCAACTGCTGGATTTATTTCAAAATTATATATTTTCATTTCCTTAATTGATGCAAATATGATTTTTGTTGCTGTAATTGCTGTATTAAATAGTGTGGTTTCTCTTTATTATTACATCAGAATATTAAAGCATATGTTTATTAATGAATCTGAAAACGAAGTTCCGCAATTAAAAGTCGCAGCAAACGAAATTGTTTTTATCCTAATTCTACTTGTGCCAACATTGGTTTTGGGTATCTATTTTTCACCGCTTGTAGATTTTGCTCAAAATTGTTTAGCAATTTTAGTTAATTAAATTTTATTAGCTTGCTAATTTACCGATAGTTTTTTATTTTATATACGACAATTTTAGTCGTGTTTATGATAAAAATTTCTAAATCCGTTGAATATTCAATTCTTGCTCTTAAGTATATTTCTGAAAATAAAGAATTGAAATTAAGCAGTTCAACAATTGCCAGTGATCTCAATATTCCTTATGATTTATTATCAAAATTATTGCAAAAATTAGTTAGAAAAGGAATTGTAAAATCAGAGCAAGGAAAATATGGCGGTTACAGTCTTATTGTGTCATCTGATAAACTTACGATTTTACAAATTATCAATGCATTAGATGAAAATATTCAACTAACAAATTGCTCATTTGAAGACGCAACAACTGAAAATTGCGCAAGAATTAATAATTGCTTTATTAGAACTCCATTTTGGAATTTACAAAATAAAATCAATGAAATGTTTGAATCAATAACTTTGCATGAAATTACAAATTAATATATAGAGAGAATATGAATCCGCTTGAACATTTAAAATCAAACAAAAATGTTTTTTTCAATTTTATGAAAGAAGACTACCCATTATTTAAACATTCAAATTTATTTTTGCGTGATCTGCAATATGCAATTAAATCATACTTTGATATGAAAGAAAATCCAATTAATTATTCACAAGCAGAAAAAATTGCAAGAAATTTTGCAGAAGATTTAATCAAAACAAATGATGTATTACAAATTGATAGAAAATCTTGGAAATTAAATTTTGATATAGGAGTTAAACAAAAAGTTAAAGAACCAGAAGGAGTTTCAAATGAGCAGTTTAATTGATACAAGTTCAACAATAACAATTTCGGAAAAGGCTTTAAAACAAGTAAAACAAATAATGAGTGAGAATAATATTCCGGAAAATTATTCTCTGCGAATAAGTGTAAAAGGTGGAGGATGTTCGGGATTTACTTACAATTTGGGTTTTGATGGAGATGAAAAAGATGGTGATACTTATTTTGAAAATCAAGATTTAAAAATTGTTGTTGATGGAAAAAGTTTATTTTATTTGCTTGGTACCGAACTTGATTTTAGTGATGGATTAAATGGAAAAGGTTTTTTATTTAACAATCCAAATGCAACAAAAACATGTGGTTGCGGAGAATCTTTCGGAGTATAAAATGAAAAGAAATCAGTTTTTAATGTTATTGGGTGCATTCCCGTTTATAACAAATATTTCAAAAATTAATTTATAATCGAATAAAAACAAAAGGAGTAACATTATGAGTAAGTTTGAATTGCCAGCTTTACCATATGCATTTAACGCGCTTGAGCCATATATTGATGCAAGAACAATGGAAATCCATCATGGAAAACATCATGCAGCTTATGTAAATAATTTGAATGCTGCAATTGACGGAACGGAAATGGAAGGAAAAACTTTAGATGAATTATTAACAAATATTTCCAAATATCCGGCTGCTGTTAGAAATAATGGCGGTGGGCATTTTAATCATTCACTTTTCTGGACAATTATGGGAAAAGGAAAAGGCGGATTTCCGTCTGGTAAATTAGCTGATGAAATTAATTCAAATTTTGGAACATTTGAAGCTTTTAAAGAAGCTTTTTCAAAAGCTGGAGCAACAAGATTTGGTTCTGGCTGGGCTTGGTTAGTTGTATCTGGAGGAAAACTGGTAGTTTCATCTACACCAAATCAAGATAATCCTTTAATG
This sequence comes from Melioribacteraceae bacterium, assembly GCA_041741395.1. Lineage (GTDB taxonomy): Bacteria > Bacteroidota > Ignavibacteria > Ignavibacteriales > Melioribacteraceae. The sequence goes on along the minus strand of JBGSKB010000687.1, from coordinate 247 downwards.
GATATTGCTGAAGTTAAAGGCACACCAATTTTAGGTTTAGATGTTTGGGAACATGCATACTATTTGAATTATCAAAATAGAAGACCTGATTATATAACAGCTTTTTGGAATGTTATTGATTGGGATGCTGTTTCAAAACGTTTTAATGATGCAAAATAATTTAGAATTTTCTTATAGAGGGTTAAATTTTATTTAAACCCTCTATTAAAATTTTAATTTGATAATGAATATCTGTTTGCAGTCTTTA
>JBGSKB010000686.1:0-1567 GCA_041741395.1 Melioribacteraceae bacterium | reverse complement strand
TTTCTTCGATGACTTTGGTGTTCATTATATGGACTCCTTATTTTTATTTTGGGAAAATTAAAAATATAATTTTGTTAATCCATCCCTTCGGGAGAAGAGAAAGGGCACACTTATTAAATGTTATTTTTTAATATTTTATTTTTATCAGGTCGTAAGATAGAAATCGTTATATTTATTGGAGAAGCTATGTTTAGATTTTCAATTATTATTATAATTTTGTTTTGCGAAAATCATTTTGCCAATTCAAATATCGATTCAAAAGCATCTAAAATGTTTTTCTTCAATGAGGAATTTGGAGTTATTATTACTGGGATAAACGAAATAATGCTTACGAATGATAGATGTAATAGTTGGACGAAAATAAAAATTGATACTAAAGAAATACTTCGTAAAGTGTTCTTTTCATCAAGTGATATTGGATGGATAATAGGTGATAGTTCAATTTTTAAAACGCAAGATGGTGGATACACATGGGATAAAAGCATAACTTTTAGAGCCAATCAACTCCATACTATGTTTTTTATTAATGAGAATATAGGATTTGTAGGCGGAGAGTTTTATAGTGAACCAGAATTTGCTATGGTATTGAACCACACTACGAATAGTGGGAAAAGTTGGGAAAAACCGAATGTTGATTCTGTATTAGCAAATGGAATCTTAGATTTTTCTTTTGTTCAAGATTCAGTTGGAATTGCAGTTGGTTATACTACACTTTACAAAACTTATGATTTTGGTAAGAACTGGAATAAATTACCAATTAATTTTTATGTTGGCGGATTTACACCTGGGGAAGTACAAATAATTGATGAAAATGATATATTACTTTTTGGTGGATCTCCTTACGTTGTGTGGGACGGCGAAATATTAATGACAAATAATAGTGGATTATCATGGAACGTCTATGGTAGTGGAAAAAGATTCATTTGGGGAATATATGACTACTTCGTTAATAATTTGGATTCTGTGTGGATTACAAATGGTCAAAATATTTTTGCTACTACAAATAAAGGTATTAACTGGAAAACAATAGATATTAAATTAGAAGAGTTTTCATTTCTTTCCAATTCTAAAGCTTATGGTTTATCAGAAAATAGTATTTTATATACGGAAAATGGATGGGAATCATATTCAGTAGTTGATTCAGTGTTGGTTAGTATAGAAGAGACTGAAGAAATTAAATACACATACAAACTATATCAAAATTATCCAAATCCTTTCAATCCTTCAACGAAAATTAGGTTTGAAATTCCCAAAAAAGTAAAAGTAAATATAAGAGTTTATAGTTTACTTGGTGAACTAATTACTGAATTATTAGATGATGAATTAAATTCAGGGATTCATGAAATTAATTTTAATGCTTCTAATTTACCAAGTGGAGTATATCTTTATCAAATTAATACCTCGGAATATATTGAAACTCATAAATGTATATTTTTGAAATAAATATAACCCGCAAATGCCAATGACCATTAATCTTGGTGATATAAGTTGATAAAAAAATAGTTTGGATATGTTATTTAGGTTTTAATTTGATTTTTTGCTTTTAGCTATAATTAACAGAATGTTA
>JBGSKB010000685.1:0-8537 GCA_041741395.1 Melioribacteraceae bacterium | reverse complement strand
GCATCAATAGAAATTTTAGTTGGTGAGATTTTTAATTACTTCTATAATCAAGATAAAATAGGACCAATTGAATTAGCAAAAATAGGACAGTATGCGGAAAACGTATATTTCGGAAAACCGTGTGGCTTGATGGATCAATTAGCTATTGCATATGGTGGAATTATTGGTATAGATTTCTTGGATTTTGAAAATCCAAAAGTTCTACCAATTGCAGCCGAATTAACTTTATTTGATTATTCATTTGTAATTGTGAATACAGGCGGTTCACATGCAGACCTTACAGATGATTATGCAGCTATTCCAAAAGAGATGAATAAAATTGCTAAATATTTTGAAAAAAAATCTTTAAGGTTTGTTAGTCGTAATATTCTTATGGAAAATATAAGTGATTTACGAAAGCAATTTGGAGATAGAGCATTTCTAAGAGCATGTCATTTTGTTGAAGAGAATAAGCGTGCAGAATCAATTATAAAATTGCTTAACAATAATGACTTTGAAGGATTCTTACAAACCGTTAATGAAGCTGGAAATTCTTCATTTAAATGGCTTCAAAATGCATATTCAATTCATGATGTTGAAAATCAAGGAATTAGTTTAGCAATGGAATTAACGGAAAATTTCTTTAAAAAATCAAATACGCTTGGAGCAGTTAAAGTTCATGGTGGCGGATTTGCCGGTACAATTCTCACAATAATCTCAAATAATTTTACTGAAGAATATATCGAAGAAATGGCCAAGGTATTTGGAGAAAAATCTGTAACCAAAGTTTCAATCAGAAATTCTGGAACAAAGTTTATAAGTGAAATTGATACTATATTTTGAGTTGTATTTTGATAACAGATTATTTATTGTCTGAATTTCATCAGCACTTATAAGATCCTTAAAGATATTTTATGAATAGATTTATCATATTAATCCTTTTATTCCTATTAACGAAAGATCTCATTGCACAGCAAAAAATATTTGTTGATGCAAATGTTAGGTACCAAGTACTTGAAAGATTTGGTGGATCAGATGCTTGGAATTGTGAATACATAGGAAAATATTGGACAAATTTGCAAAAAGAAGCAATAGCCAAACTATTATTCTCGAAAGATTTTGATGCTTCTGGAAATCCTTTAGGAATTGGTTTATCTAGATGGAGATTTAATATCGGTGCAGGTTCTGAAGAAAAAAAACCATCTGGAGATTTTGATAAACCGGAAAGGCGAGTAGAGTGTTTTCTTAATAGTGACGGGACTTATAATTGGGAAAAGCAAAATTGACAACAATGGTTTTTACGTAAAGCGGAAGAATATGGAGTGGAATCTCTTATAGCATTTATTAATAGCCCACCAATTTTTTATACAAGAAATGGATTAGCTCACGGAAGTGATGGTAATTATTCAAATTTGGCAACTGATCATTATGATGATTTTTCTAATTTCATAACTTCTGTAATAAAACATTTTGCAGATGAAAAGGGTGAGATTATAGTTTCGGCTAATTCTAAAGGACTAAAAGATTATTGTATAAAACTTAAATCTGAGTAAATTAATTTTAAGAACTAAATCAGACAAAATTTTATTCAACAAAATATTATATTTTAATATCAGAAAAGTTTATTAAATGTAAATATTTATATTTTACTAAAAACTATTGTAAACTCTTGAATACAAAATTATTCCTAACTACTGGTTGGTTATTTTTCCTTTACCATTCTTCATTTGCAATTAACGGGTTTACCAAAACAGATACTGTTAATCAAAAAATATCAAATCAAAAAAGAACTTACGAAACTATAAGACTTTCAACAGATAAGCCAATAATAAACGGAGAATTAGATGATCTCTGTTGGCAATCTGGAGTTTGGGCTGGAGATTTTATTCAATGGATTCCGAATGAAGGAGCAAAACCTTCGCAAGAGACAGAATTGAAGATGTTATATGATGAAGAAAATATTTATGTGGCAATTAGAGCTTATGATAATGAACCAAATAAAATGAGTCTAAAAGCTGGAAGAAGAGATGAATTTAGCGGAGATATGGTTGGAGTAAGTTTTGATAGTTATCATGATCATAGAACTGCATTTGAATTTGATTTAACTTCTGCTGGTCAAAAAATAGATTTGTTATTGTATAATCCAACTAATTGGGATGTTAGTTGGAATGCAGTTTGGAAAGGCGAAGTCGGATTTGAAGATTCAGCATGGACTGCAGAATTTGAAATTCCACTTAGTCAATTACGATTTAGCGATGAAACAATTCAGATTTGGGGAATGCACTGTTGGCGTTGGATTGATCGTTTTCAAGAAGAAAGTGATTGGGAACCACAATCTTCAAAAGGACCTGGAATTATTTATCAATTTGGTGAATTACATGGATTGAAAGATTTATCAAACTCACCGCCAATTGAAATAATGCCTTATATGTTGGGTGAATATAAAACCTATAAAAAAGAAGTTAATAATCCGTTCAGAAAAAATGGAAATGAAATATTTGGGAATGCCGGAATTGATGCAAAGATAGGAATATCAAATAACTTTACTATTGATTTGTCTATTAACCCGGATTTTGGCCAAGTAGAGGCTGATCCTTCTGTAATGAATCTTTCTACATTCGAAACTTTCTATGAAGAAAAAAGACCATTCTTTCTTGAAGGAAAAAATATTTTCAATTTCAATTTTGATGAAAATAATTTATTCTATAGTAGAAGAATTGGTCATGCGCCGTCTTATTCCCCAAGCCTACAAAATAATGAGTACATTGATTATCCACAAAACACAACAATTTTAAGCGCTATGAAGTTAAGCGGGAAATCCTCGTCTGGTCTTGCAGTAGGTTTATTACAAAGTTTAACTTCAAATGAAGAAGCAAAGATTTCTCAAAACCAAAATGAGAGATCGATTGATGTTGAACCACTGACAAATTATTTACTGCTTCGTATGCAGAAAGATTATGATGAAGGCAATACTGTTTTGGGCGGAATTGCAACATCTACAAATAGAATTAATAGTAATGCCAAACTAGATTTTTTAACTAAAAATGCATTTACCGGCGGAATTGATTTTTTGCATTATTGGAATAACAAAGAATATTTTATAGATGCTAAAATTATTGGAAGTTATTTAAATGGAAGTGAAGAATCAATAATTCGTTTGCAAAATTCATCAACGCGTTATTTTAATAGACCAGATGCAGAACATTTAACATTTGATGAAAAAATTAATTCTTTAGGCGGTCATGGTGGAAACATTAAAATTGGGAAAGGCAGCGGAGGACTTTGGCGTTATTCAGCCGATCTGGTTTGGCACTCGCCGGGCTTGGAGTTGAATGATATTGGTTTCATAAATATTGTTGATTTAATAAAAGAAAATAATTCATTATCATACTTTGTAACTCAACCCGTTTCTATTTTTAGAACTTATAAAATAAATCTTAACCAATTTAATAATTGGGATTTTGGTTTTAATCATCTTTCATCCGGTATGGATTTAAAATTATATTTTGAATTATTGAATAAATGGGCGGTTTCCGCAGCAATTAATTATACTTCGCAAATACTTGATACAAGAATTTTACGCGGCGGAAATGCTATGTTTTTAACACCAGAATTTAGTGGAACTTTTTATATAAAATCTGATCAATCTGAAAAATTAATTTTTGAATTCAATTCAGAATATTCTAAAGCTAATGAAAACAGACTAGAGAGTTATTATTTACAGCCCGGAATTTCATTTTTGCCAATTAACACATTAAAGATTTCATTCAACACAAATTTCTATAAAAATAGTGATGAATTACAATTTGTTGATAAAAGAGAATTTGGTGGCGAGAAAAAATATATTCTTGGGAAACTTTTACAAAAAAGTTTCGGTGCAACGTTTAGACTTGATTACAATATAACTCCAGAATTATCAATACAGTATTATGGAAGCCCATTTGTTTCTATTGGGAAATACAAAAACTTTAAAGTTGTTAAAAATCCCAAATCATCAAATTATAATGAAAGAACATCAATTTTAAATACAAATGTTGTTGATAATATTTATCAAGTTATGAATTCAGTAACAAACCAAATTGAGTATAGTTTCGAAAATCCAGATTTCAATTTTTTTGAATTTAGATCAAATTTTGTAATAAGATGGGAATATAGAGCTGGTTCACAGATTTATTTTGTTTGGTCTCAAGAGAGAAACAATTTTATAATGTCCGGAAATCAATCAGAAAGTGTTGCATTGCAAGATTTAAGTAAGCTATATCCAAATAACATTTTCTTAATCAAATATGATTATTGGCTTAATATTTAAAGATTAAGTGATTTCTATATATTTGACATAATATTAAGATAATTAACTATTGTACCGTTTATTTAAAAATAATCTTTTCCGTTATCTAGCTATTGAGAAGCATATTCATTAAGTGTAGGAAAAGACAATTGGAAAGATATTGCTCCGATTTCAGAAAACATACAAGATTGGATAGCAAATACAAATTCTGAAAAAGTGATAGAATTAAAAAATATTTTAACAAGACAACAATCTCGTATAGAAATTAAAAAGTTTAAAAATAAATTATATACAATTATCGAATATATTTAATTTAAAAATTTGTGAAGATAAATTTGAATTAATTAGATCTTTTGAACTTCACGAACAAGAGCTTTTACCAATTCCAATTTTGTGAAACCATTCTCTTGAACTCCCGAATACGAGTGAACAGAAATTTTACTTTTACTTAAGTTGAGACGGTCTAAGATCATTCCTACATTTTGATTATTTATACCTCCGGCAATAACTATTTCAATTTTGTTTTTTGCTTTATTAATGAATTGATTTAAGTTATTAGTACCTTCTAAAGCTGTTTTATTTTCTTCCCACAACGTACCGCTTGTTAGTATTCTGCTTACGCCCAATTTAATAAGTAATTCAATTGTTTCAATTGGGTTTTGCATTGCATCAAATGCTCTGTGAAAAGTAATTTTTAAATTATTCTGTTTGCATATTTCCATTAGTTGAATCATTGATTCAACATCAATATTATTATTTTTATTTAAAGTCCCAAGAACAACTCCATCGGCTCCAGAATCTGAAGCAATTTTAATTTGTTGTTTCATTTCGGAGATTTCATTTTTCGAGTAAGAAAAATCACCGGCTCTTGGTCGAATCATAACCATTAAACCATGTTTATTTTTAAATGCTTTTCTCGCTTCTACAATTTGACTCATTTTTGGTGTTAATCCATTTTCGTGCATTGCACCGCACAACTCAATTGTAAATGCTCCACCTAAATAAGCGGCTTCAACCGAATCTTTAACAGTTTGAGCTCCGTCGCAATTAATGCAAACTTCTACTTTAATCATAATATATAATTATATCTTAAATGAATTTATTTTTAATCAATATATAAATTTTTATTTAAATAAGAATGTTTCCAAAGAAGAAAAAGAGTTAATTTAAAAGTTGAAATTGTAAAATAACTTACCTTACTTAACACAACTGCTAAATTAGCATAAAAATTTGAATTGATTATTTATAAAATTGTTTTTACAATTATTAAATAAAGTTTAAAAGATTTTAATTATTGACAATGTAATTAATTTTACTTTAATTTAAGTGTCCCCCAATAAATTTAATAACTTTTCAGAAAGCTTATAAATATTCTACAAAAAACATAAAAAATAATTAGACACGATATGCAATTAACTACACTTTTAGAAAGGACTGAAATATGTCTAAGCAGAATAAGTTAATTCTTATAATTACAATTGGACTTATTTCTACAATAATTTCATTTATAATTTCTTCAAATATTGAGCAAAAAAGAGTTCAAATAGTTTTTGAAAAATCAGCTACGGAAAGGATTTCACTTATTTCGCTATCAGTTGAAATGACTGAATTGGTCACTGAATCAATGAGAAATTTGTTTTTAGTAAGTCCGGACATTTCATATTCTGACTTTCAAAAATTTCTAAATTCTTATAACAAAAAAATGGTGGGAATTCAATCGTTAGAATGGGTTCCTAAAATAAAAAATGCTGATAAAGAAAATTTTATTCTTCAAGCTAGAAAAACGTTATCTAGAGATTATAATATTTATCAATTAGATTCACTTCAAAATTTAGTTACAGCAAGTGAAAGAGAAGAATATTTCCCAATTTATTATCTTGAACCTATAAAAGGTAATGAAGAATCTTTAGGATTTGATCTAGCTTCAAATAAAGAAAGAAATTCTGCATTAATGAGTTCAGTTTTAAAAAATAAGTTTGTCGCTTCAGAAAGAATTGTTTTGGTTCAAGGTGATGAAAATGAATTTGGAATTAGACTATTTGAACCAGTAATTAAAAATATTTTAGAAAGTGATTCGGAAAATAAAAGAATTGAAAACTTAATTGGAATTGTTGGTGGCGTATTTAATCCAAAAAATATTGTTGAAAATTCACTTTCTGTTTTACAATCAATAGGAATTGATATTTTTCTATTAGATGAATCTGCCCCAAAAGAAAATCAATTACTATACTATCATAAATCTAAATTGTCAAATTATTCAGACAAAGTAAATCTTGATGAAGCTGAAATAAAACTTCAAAAGAAAATTAATTTTGGCGGAAGAATTTGGTCAATTACATGCATTCCAACACAAAATTTCTTTGATGAAAATCAAGCATATATTCCGCATTTAATTTCGTTTATATTCTTTTTCTTAACAGTTTTTTTCTCTTTTTACTATTACAGACATTCACAAGAAAAAGAAAGAATTAAAAAAATTGTTGATAAAAGAACGAAGGAACTTAATGAAAGTAAACAAAGACTAAATTTAGCCATTGATGGTGCGGAATTAGGCTTGTGGGATTGGAATATTAAAACAGGTGAATTATATAATAACGAAAGATTTGCAACAATGCTGGAATTTAAAGAAAATGATATGGAACCGGTGTTTGATAATTGGAAAAAATTAATTCATCCGGAAGATCAAGAAGATGTTCTAGAAAATTTAAATCAGCACGTTGAAGGATATACGCCAATCTTTTCTGCTGAACTTAGGCTTGGCACAAAATCAGGTAATTGGAAATGGATTCAAACTTTAGGAAAAGTTGTAGAAAGAGATGAAAATGGAAAAGCAGAAAGAGCAATTGGAATTAATATTGATATTACCGAAAGAAAATATATTCAACAAAAATTATTAAAGTATAGCCAGAAATTAGAAAAACAAAATATTGAAAAAAGTAAAATATTTTCAATAATTAGTCATGATTTGAAAAGTCCGCTTGTTGCAATAAATGGTTTTTCAGAATTACTTGTTACAGATATTAACACTTTAGATTTATCAGAAATAAAAAAATATTGTATTTACATTTATCAATCATCAACATCTTTAAACTCAATTTTGGAAGGATTAGCAGAATGGGGAAGAATGCAGCTTGGACAAATTTCATTTTCTCCAAAATCTTATCAGTTAAACAAACAATTTGAAAAAGTAATAAACCAAGAAAAAATAAATGCTCTTAACAAAGAAATTGACATTCAACATAATATAGATGGGAATTTCAAAATTTTTGCGGATGAAATTATGATTGAAACTTGTTTGCGAAATCTACTTTCTAATGCAATAAAATTTACTCCTAAAAACGGAAAAATTTACTTAAAAGCAGAACAAAATAATGATAAAATCGTTACTGTTTCTGTATCGGATACCGGAGTTGGAATTCCACAAGCTAATTTAAAAATCATGTTTAAAGATTCTTATCAAATTTCTACAATTGGAACTTCAGGAGAAAAAGGTACTGGTTTGGGTTTAGGAATTTGCAAAGAGTTTGTTGAACGTAACGGTGGAAAAATTTGGGTAGAAAGTGAAGAAAATATTGGAACAACTTTTTATTTTACTTTGCGGACAGAAAATAGTCTCGATTATTTTAATAATTTATAATTTTTTAACTTATCTATTTGATATCATGCATTAAAAATTACTGAGAAAACAGAACCAACATTTTTTTCACTTTTTACTTTTAATTCGGCATTGTTTAATTCCGCATAACTTTTCACTAAAGATAAACCAAGTCCAATACCTTCGTAAGTTCTTGTGTATCCTTGTTCTTCTTGAATAAATGGATCAAAAATTTTATTTAGAAATGCTGATGAAATGCCAATTCCCGTATCAATTATATCAACTTGAATATTTCCATATGGATTTACAAATGATTCAATTGTAATTGTTCCTTTGTTGGTATATTTAATTGCATTGTCGATGAGATTTATAAACATTTGGTTTATTGAATAATGATCGCAAACTAATCTTAATGGCATTTTATAATTATTCAATTCTAATTTTATTCCTTTAGCAAATGCTTTTGGATGAAGTTCTTTTACAATCGGCCATAGAATATCGTCTTCCAAATTAACTTCACTTAATTCAATTTTATATTTTTGATTATGAATTTTAGAAACATTTAGAATCAAATCGATTGTTCTTGTTAATCTGTTTCCGCCGCGTTCAATATATTCAAAAGTTTCAGCCATTTCCGGATTAAGCTGACCGTTTAATTCGTTTTTAATTAATGCA
>JBGSKB010000684.1:0-2295 GCA_041741395.1 Melioribacteraceae bacterium | reverse complement strand
TGGAGCAGTTATTATAAATAATTATAATATTGAAGCAGCGCGCTGCACCTTACCGCTTACTGAAAGAACATCAATTGATGGAAGAAACTTGGGAATGAGACACAGAGCCGGAATAGGAATTACAGAAACTGCAGATGTTATTAGTATTATTGTATCTGAAGAAACTGGAAGTATATCAATTGCAGAAAAGGGAAAACTCATGTCTGGTTTATCAAAAGAAGGTTTAAAGAATCAGATTGTAAAAAGTATGATTTCATCCAACGATAAAGGAATAAAACATATATTTGAATATTTCAGAAAGCAAAAATAAAATTTGTGCAATAATTCCTTTCTACAACGAGAAATCCACATTAAAAAAAATTGTTTCCGATACTTTAAATTTTGTTGATCTTATAATTTTGGTAAATGATGGTTCGACTGATAATTGGCAAGAGGAAATTCCTAAAGTTGAAAACATTCATTTAATTTCAAATGAAATAAATTTGGGGAAGGGAACTGCATTAAAATTGGGTTTTCAAAAAAGTATTGAATTGAAGACTTTAGTTACAATTACATTAGATGCTGATCTTCAACACGACCCGAAACAAATTCCAAACTTTTTAAATAATATTGAAAATTATGATTGCATAATTGGTAAACGAAAAATTACCAATAGTCAAATGCCTTTTCAAAGAAGAGTGAGCAACTATTTAACTTCCAAATTGTTGAGTTTAAAAACCGGAAGAAAAATTTTTGATAGCCAATCTGGATATAGAGTTTTTAAAACAAATATTCTTGAAAATATTCTTCCTAAATTTTCCGGATTTGAAGCTGAAAGTGAAATAATTGTAAAACTTTGCAAAAATAATTATTCATTAGGCTTTACAGATATTCCAACAATTTATGGAAATGAAAATTCTAAAATGAGAGCCATTCCAACAATTTTTGGATTTGTTAAAGTTCTATTAAAAGTCTGAGAAGTTTATTCTAAATTAATTTTCAAAACTTATTTCAACATTTCATTTAATAATTCAGCAACTTTATCTAATTCATCAAAACTAATTACAGCTGGAGGTAGTAATCTTAAAACTGTTGTCCCAGCCGGCATTGCCAAAACACCTTTATTCATCAACTCAATAATAAAAGGCTGAACTTTCTCTTTTAGTTCAATTCCAATCATTAAACCAAGATTTCTTATTGCTCTAACCTTTGATAATTTTTCTAAATCAAATTTTGAAATAAAATATTTACCTTTTTCTTCAGCTTGTTTTGCCAAATTATTTTCTAGCATAAAATCTATAGCGGCTATTGAAGCCGCAGAAGCTAAAGGATTTCCGCCGAATGTAGTTCCGTGTTTTCCAACTGAAATTTTTATTTTGTCTGAACATAAAGCTGCGCCCATTGGGAATCCGCCGGCAATTGCTTTTGCCAAAGTTAAAATATCCGGTTGAATATCAAAATATTCGCATGCAAACATTTTACCGGTTCTGCAAAATCCACTTTGAATTTCGTCAATAATCATTAATACATTGTTTTCATCGCAAATATTTCTAACTCCATCAAAATATTCTTTTGACCCAATATTTATTCCGCCTTCACCTTGAACAACTTCCAGAATTATTCCAGCAGTTTTTTCTGTAATTGCCGATACTAATTTTTCCAAATTATTAAACGGAACAAAAGAAAAGCCCGGAACTAATGGCTCAAATGGTTCTCTGTATTCAGATTTATAAGTTCCGCTTAATGCCCCAAAAGTTCTTCCGTGAAATCCTTTCATAGCTGTTATAAAATCTGTCTTTCCCGTTGAGACTCTGGCAAATTTAATTGCAGCTTCAACTGCTTCCGTACCGGAATTAGTTAGAAATGCCTTTGTTAAACTTTTGGGTGCAATTGAAATTAATTTTTCTAAAATTTGTGCTCGTTTGTCGTTATAAAAAATTGCCGGATTTGTAATTAAAGTTCTTACTTGATGAGAAATTGCTTCTGCAACTTTTTCATTACAATGACCAATTGTTGCAACTCCAATTCCGGCGGCACAATCAATATAATCTCTTCCATTTTCATCCCAAACTTTTGCATCTTTTCCTTTTACGATTACAACATCTCTTTTTGGATAAACATTAACTTCATATTTGTCAATTAATTCTTTATATGAACTCATTTTATTATTGTTCCTTTGCCATTTATTGCATCAGTTATTGGAGTTTCAGTTCTTCCATCACTTATAAATATTGTTGCATCGCCCTTTTCAAATAATTTTCTGAATGCAAGAATTTTCCTTTTCATTCTTCCTTCAACTTGATTTTCTCTTCTTTC
>JBGSKB010000683.1:0-4824 GCA_041741395.1 Melioribacteraceae bacterium | reverse complement strand
TATTTTAGGATAGCTAGGTTTTATTAAAAATAATTAAGGAGAACACAATGGCTAAGAAAAAAATTGCACTAATTGGCGGCGGACAAATTGGTGGTGTATTAGCACAACTTATTGCGCAAAAAGAGTTAGCAGATGTTGTATTGTTTGATATAGTTGAAGATATGCCGCAAGGTAAAACTCTTGATATAGCAGAAGCTTCACGCATTGATGGATTTGACGTAAGTTTAAAAGGCGCTAATCAATATAAAGATATTGCTGGTTCTGATTTGGTAATTGTTACTGCAGGTTTACCTCGTAAACCCGGAATGAGCAGAGATGACTTATTGGTAACAAATGCAAAAATTATGAAAACCGTTGCTGAAGGTGTTAAAGAATTTGCTCCAAATTCAATTGTAATAATTATTTCAAATCCTTTAGATGCAATGGTTACACTTTTCCAAAAAGTAACCGGATTTTCACATCATAAAGTTATTGGTCAAGCCGGAGTTTTGGATTCTTCAAGATTTTCAACATTTATTGCTTGGGAATTGGGAGTTTCAGTTAAAGATATTAACGCTATGGTTTTAGGCGGACACGGCGATACAATGGTTCCATTGGTTAGGTATGCAAATGTTAATGGTGTTCCGGTTATGGAATTATTAGAAAGAAAATATAATGATTCCGCAAAAGCCAAAGAAGTAATGACTGCAATGGTTGAAAGGACTAAAATGGCTGGCGGTGAAGTTGTTAAATTATTAAAAACCGGATCTGCATTTTACTCGCCGGCATCAGCAGCTATTGCAATGGCTGAATCAATTTTAGGAGATCAAAAAAGAGTTTTAGCATCTTGTGTTTACTTAAATGGCGATTATGGAGTAAATGGATATTATGTTGGCGTTCCGGCAGTTTTGGGTGAAACTGGCTGCGAAAAGATTTTAGAAATAACTCTTAATGAAGAAGAACAAGCATTATTTGATAATTCAGTTAAAGCAGTTACAAGTCTTGTTGCTGATATGGAAAGATTGGGATTTTAATTTTTACTGAAAAGTATAACTTTTTATAAACATTCCACATTTATAAAATATGGAATGTTTGAAATAATTTAAAACAAAAAACCCCTCAAAAGAGGGGTTAATTTTTTTACATTAAATTTTAAAACTAATTTAAAGATTCGTAAACACTAATATATTTTCTATTATTTCTTTTCACTTCAAATTTAACAACACCATCCATAACAGCAAATAAAGTATCGTCACTTCCCTTTTTCACATTGCTTCCCGGATGGAATTTTGTTCCTCTTTGTCTAACTAGAATTGATCCGGCACTAACTTTTTCACCGCCAAATCTTTTTACGCCAAGATACTGCGGATTACTATCTCTACCGTTTCTTGTTGATCCTTGACCTTTTTTATGAGCCATTATGCAATCTCCTTCTCAGCAGCTTTAGATTTTGAACTTGAAATATTTGTAATCTCAATTCTTGAAAGCTGTTGTCTGTGACCATTTTTTAATTTATAAGATTTTCTTCTAGTTTTTTTGAAAACTAAAACTTTTTCATCTTTTAAATGTTCTAAAACTTTTGCTTTAACTTTTACTCCTTTTACAGAAGGATTTCCAATAGTTGTAGTTTTTCCATCAGAAAAAAGTAAAACATTATCAAAAGTAATAGATTTATTAACTTCAGAATCTAATTTTGGTACGTAATACTTAGTATTTTCTTCAACTTTAAATTGTTGTCCCAATATATCAACAACTGCGTACATATTTTCTCCATTAAATCTTAATTAGACTTGTAAAAGTAAGGAAATGAATAAAAATTGTCAAATTTTAAATTTGTTTATATTTTTCATTAATTATCTTCATCATCCTCTTCTTCAATTTCCGAATAAATATACTTTTCGTATTTGTGTTTTATAAGCTGAGCTTCAACAATGAAATAAACATCTTCGGCAATATTTGTTGAGTGATCTCCGGCTCTTTCAAAATGTCTGCTAATTTCCATTAAACTAAGCGCAGCATCAATATTATTTGCATCTTCTTTCATAATTGCGATAAGAATTTTTCTATTTTCTGCAAAAAGATTATCAAGGTTAACATCTGCTTCAATTACTTTTTTGGCAAGTTCCGCATCATTATTATTAAATGAATCTATTGCATCTTTTATCATTTTTCTAACAATAATTGACATTTCATGAAATTTGGTTGAATCTAAGAAAACCGGTTTTTTCTTCAATATTTGAAAACTTCTGGCAATATTTTTTGCTAAATCACCAAGACGTTCTAAATTTGTATTAATGGTTAATGCGGAAAGTACAAGCCGCAAATCGATTGCAACCGGCTGACTTAAAGCGATTATTTTTTGACATGTTCTTTCAATTTTTCTATCAAGTTTATTTATTTTATCTTCACGTTCAATTATTAAGTTTGTTAATTCAATATTCTCTTCATTAATTGCACGAATTGCAAGTTCCATTTGATCTTCAACTAAACTTGACATTTTAATTATTCGAGTTCTTAATTTTCCAATATGGATTTCAAATTGTCTTTCCATTTTTACCTCAATAAAAAATTATCCAAATCTGCCGGTTATATAATCTTCAGTTTGTTTTTTAGATGGATTTGTAAAAATCTTAGATGTTCCATCAAATTCTATTAATTCCCCTAAATAGAAAAATGCAGTTTTATCACTTACTCTTGCAGCTTGCTGCATATTATGAGTAACAATAACTATAGTATAATTTTTCTTCAATTCATGAATTAATTCTTCAATTTTTGCTGTTGATAAAGGATCAAGCGCGCTTGCCGGTTCATCCATAAGTAAAATTTCAGGTTCTATTGCAAGTGCACGCGCTATACAAAGTCTTTGCTGTTGTCCGCCGGATAGACCTAAAGCAGATTCATTTAATCTATCTTTAACTTCATCCCAAATTGCTGCTTGAATTAAACTCTTCTCAACTATCTCATCAATTTTTGATTTTGATTTATTCCCAATACCACCGATTCTTAATCCAAATGCTACATTCTCATAAACCGATTTAGGGAACGGATTGGATTTCTGAAAAATCATACCAACTTTTTTTCTTAGTTGTACAACATCATTGGTTGAATTATAAATATTTATTCCATCAATCAATATTTCACCGTCAATACGAACATCATCAATCAAGTCATTCATTCTATTCAAAGTTCTTAAAAAGGTTGATTTACCACAGCCGGATGGACCAATTAGAGCAGTTACTTGATAAGCTGGAATATTCATAGTTATATTTTTTAATGCAATTGCTTCTCCGTAATAAAAATTTAGATTATTAGCCTGAATCTTTTTCTTATCTTTTTCTTCCTTAGTCACAGATTTTTTTTGAGTCTCGGTCTTCGTTGATTGTTCAATCATAATTTACATTTCCCTAAAAAGTAGAAGATTTATATTTCTTCCTAAGATTTGTTCTTATTATCATTGCAGTAATATTAAGAAGAATTACAATTAAAATTAATAATAAAGTTGTTGTGTAAACCATAGGTAAAGCTGCTTCAATATTAGGTGATTGAAAACCAACATCATATATATGAAATCCAAGATGCATAAATTTTCTATCAAGATGAAAAAATGGCAAATACGAATCAAAAGGGAGAGAGGGTGCAAGTTTTACTACTCCAGTAATCATTAATGGTGCAACTTCGCCAGCAGCTCGTGCCATTGATAATATAAGTCCGGTTAAAATTCCCGGCATTGCAGCAGGTAATATTATTTTTCTAACAACTTGCCATTTGGTTGCTCCTAATGCTAATGCAGCTTCACGAATACCTCTTGGGATTTGTGTTAGTGCTTCTTCTGTTGCAACAATTACCACTGGCATTGTTAAAAGAGCAAGTGTTAAAGAAGCCCAAAGAATTCCACCAGTTCCCCAAGTCGGTGTGGGTAATCTTTCCGGATAAAATAATTGATCGATTGAACCACCAACAAAATAAATAAAAAAGCCTAAACCGAATACGCCAAATACAATAGAAGGAACACCAGCTAAATTATTAACTGCAATACGAACTGCTCTAACTAGAGTGCCTTGCTTTGCATATTCGCGGAGATAAAGTGCACTTAAAACTCCAAATGGAACTGTGAATATGCTCATCAGCAGCACCATCATTACTGTCCCAAATATTGCAGGGAAAACTCCACCTTCTGTATTCGATTCACGAGGATCATCAAAAATAAATTCATATATTTTTGAAATTGTAAAACCTAATTTATCAAAGAAAGTCATATTATTTGGTTGATAAGCCCTCACAACATTTATTAAAGGAATTGATTTACTCCTTCCTTCTGAATCAGTACAATTGATGAAATATTTTGAAGCGAGATCTGTTAATGAATCAACTTTTGTTTTAAGTGATTTATATTTGAAATTTTCGGTCTCAATTTTTGATTCAATGTCTTTGATTTTTTGTATATCATCAAGTGAATTCTTAGAATAAAACTGCAATTCTTTAATTTTTAATCTCAGACTTTCGATATTGTAATTTATTTCTCCAATTTGCGATTTTTCAATATCTTTTATTTCGTTTCTAATTGAAGTAGTAATATCAATATATGAATCAATCTTTTCTGACGTTTTTATTTCACCTTGTTCAACAATTTTACTATCAATGATTATTTGCTTAATATAGCCGTAAAAATTTCCAAATTCCATTCTTTCAATAGCTGTAGCAAATTTGGGGATTTCTTGTTTAAAAATTTCTCTATCATCAATCCATTCAAAATCAAAACCGTATAAATCACGATTTCCAATTTTCATTTGTAATCTTTCAATTCCTTCGTTTTTAAGTGAATCTGGTAAATTTAATTTAGGTACG
>JBGSKB010000682.1:0-3107 GCA_041741395.1 Melioribacteraceae bacterium | reverse complement strand
GATTCGGATAATTTTGTGAAAGTGAAAATTCCGAGGTTATTAAATCTTCATTTACACTTACCGGATTATCAGAAATATAGATATTATCAAACCAAAATTCTTTTTCTAATAAATTTTCTTCTTCTGCAACAATATCAAAATTATCTACTTGTGCCCAATCAAATGCTCCAATTGGATTATACCATTGATCAGTATCCCACGATCCATGTTCAACAAAACTATTTAAAGGAATTACTAAATCATGCCAAGTATTATTCCAAGGTCCGCTATTGATTTCCGTAACTGTATATCTTCTTCGCCAAGGATGATCATTTGGATTTTCTGTTTTGGTATCAATAAACCGTAAATCAAATTTGGCTCCAGGTGAATTACTTTTTACACTCATATGAAAGTAAAAATTATTTTCAGATAAATATGATAAATCCTTATTCGGTACAAAATTGAAATTTATAAAATCATACTGTTTTGCATTAGACCAATAAAACGAATATTTTCCTTCACGAGAATTGGAATCATAAAAATTCAATTCTCCGCAGGTATGATAAAAGATTGGTCTAATATCATTTCCAACTTTATCTTTATAAAGTTCAAACCCAATAGAATCCGGCGAAATAATTAATTCGTTTTGCTGAATCTCATTAAAACCAAGCGCACTTAGTAATGGAAGATTTAAATCATATTCAAAAAGCTCATCAGTTCCTTTTTCAAAAATTCCAAATGCATTTTGATAATCCCAGATTGTCCAAGCAATTCCTTTTTCTTCCAAATATTCTCTAACAATTCGGTACCACTCAACTCTGTCTTCGTTATCTGATTCATTCATAAGAACACCAAACTCTCCGCAAAAAATCGGAACATTTCTACTCTCTTGGAAATTTGCTGCAATATCAATTAGACTTTTAACTTTTGTAATAGTGCCATCATTTTTGTAGGAATTATACGAAGATTCGACCCAACTTCCTTTTAGCGAAGTTGGCAATATTGGCATTTCCGATTGTGAATATGGAAACGGAACTTTAGAAAGTGCAGCCATTGAGGGATCTGTCCAACTTGCGCCTTGATGTGAAAATAAAAATGGATCATAAAAATGAAATGTGTAAACTAAATTTGTATCAGCATAATTTGGTAAATAATTTAATTCATTATAAGTATTCCAACTTGTTCCGCCAACAATTATTGTATGAACAGAATCAATTTCTCTAATTGCATTTATTACATTTAACTGAGTTGAATTCCAAATTGATCTTGAAATACCATTCGGTTCATTTAAGATTTCATAGAAAATTAATTTTGATCTGTTTTTATAATGTTCTGCAATTTGCTGCCAAACCGAAATTAGAATATTTCCAATATTTGGATTAGTGCTAACGGCTGGATAAAAAGAATGGTTATCTAAAATTAAATTAATATTTATTTCTTCGGACCAAATAACTACGCTATCTAAAAATTGCAGAAATGTTGGATCCAAAGTATAATTTGGAGCACCGTCTGTCATAAAATGCAAATTTATTGGAAGACGAATTACATCGCAACCAAGTGATTTGATATTTTGCAAATCTTGTTTTGTATATTTTCCAAAATGAATTAATGTTGATTTATCTTCTTGAAACCATCCAGTTAAATTTACACCTTTAGTAAAAGGTGTTTGCGGATAAATAGAACTTACAAGAATAAAATAAAACAATAATATATTTTTCAAAATTAATTTCTTTATTTTTATTGAAATAAATATGGTTTCCAATTTTCATCAATTCTGCTAATTGAATTTAAAATAAACATTATATGATTTGGTTTATGTGGAGCGATTCTTAATTTCATTTCTGCTTCTTCGGGAGTTCTATCACCTTTTCTGTTATTACATGGAAGACAAGCGGTAACTAGATTTTCCCATGAATCTTTTCCTCCTTTAGCTTTTGGAATAATATGGTCAACTGTAAAAGCTAAATCTCCTCTTCCGCAATAAGCACATTTGTGATTATCTCTTCTTAAAATATTTTTTCTAGTTAGATTAATATTGTTATGTGGAATTTTTATATAAGTTTTTAATCTAATTACACTTGGCCAAGGTAATGAAGTTGAAACAGATCTTACTAAAAGTTTTGGATTTTCTTTGATAAGTTCTGCTTTCCTCAAATAAACTAAAACGACAGCTTTTTTTGCCGAACATAAAGTTAGAGGCTCATAACTTTGGTTAAGTAAAAGTACTCTTGCATTTAAAACGCCATTATGTGAATAAGTGTGTTCGAATTCCCCTCCAATCCAACTAAATTCTATTTTTCATCATTCTTTTGAAATTACTCCACCAACTAACAAAAATCCTTGTTCATCATAAATTGCTAAAGATTGTCCCGGAGTAATTGCTCTTTTCAGTTCGAAAAATTCCAAAATTATTTTTTCATCATTTGCTTCAATTACTTTTGCTAACGAACCTTTATCGGAATATCTGATTTTTGCTACTACTGTATTTCCAATTTCTAATTTTGTAACACTAACATAATTAATTTGTCTAGCAATTACTTCTGTTTTAAATAAATCTTCGGTATTCCCAATTTCAACAACATTACTGTCTTTATCTATTGATTTTACATAAACCGGTTTTCCTAAAGCTACACCGAGACCTTTTCTTTGTCCGATTGTATAAAAAGGAATTCCTTTATGTTGACCAATTTTTTCGCCTTCGTATATTAAATTTCCTTCTTCAACATTTGCAATTTTTTCCGGAACTCTTTCGCGTAAAAATCTTTCATAATTATTATCAGCGACAAAACAAATTTCTTGACTATCCGGTTTATTAGCGGTTTTTATTCCTAATTCTTCAGCAATTTTTCTTACTTCAATTTTATTGATATCACTTAAAGGAAATAATGTTCTGCTAAGACTTTTTTGAGTCAATCCCCATAGTGCATAAGTTTGATCTTTATTTGAATCATTTGAAAGTTTTAAAGTATAACGTTTACTATTTTCATCAAAACCAATTTTTGCATAATGCCCCGTTGCTACATAATAAGCATCAAGCGAATCAGCTTTTGTTAAAAGTTCTTCCCATTTTATTTTTCTATTACAAATTACACACGGATTCGGAGTTCTACCGTTTAAATATTCGTCAA
>JBGSKB010000681.1:0-4763 GCA_041741395.1 Melioribacteraceae bacterium | reverse complement strand
CTACTTCTACATTTTTATTTGCAAAATGTGAAGCAACCCATGCCGATCCGCAGCCAACATCAAGAACGTTTTGAATTTTATTAGGAATTTTACTGAGAATATATTCGTGTACTCTTCTCTCATCGTGTTCTGTTGCACCGGTTCTTTCCTCAAAATAATTAAATTCTTTTGCATCAATTTTGTAATGATTTATATAATCAAATTTTTGACTCATACTTTTTTTCGATATTTTAATTTTTGTGAATTTATCAATAAATATAAGAATCTAAATTAAAATTTTGCGAGTAAAATTTAACATATCATTATTAAATTATTTTTTCTTTTTCATTCTAACTTTTTCTGTATCAAAATTTGACTACGCTCAAACGAAATCCTTTGAAGATGGCGTAATTTATTTATCAAAATTTATTGCTTCAAAAGAATTTGAATTAAAAACTGAATCAGATATTTATTTAGTAGATACGTTATATAAAAAAGCAGTTAATTTTTATGAGGGAGATATTTCCGAAGCCTTGCTGGCATTGACTTTTGCAACTTTGCCATTTAATAAAATGCCGGTCACAATTCCAATAATTAACGTCAAATTAGACTTAAAACTTCCCTCTGTGAATGAAGAATTATTCTTACAAAAAAAAAATAATCTCCCAGGAATAATTTATTTTGATTCATCTATAAATAGTAATCAAGATAAAGACAAAGTAGCACATTTTTTTGGAAATGCATTTTTAAAGTTTAATATGAGTTTGTTCAATTTGTCAAAATTTTTTGGAATGTTCGTAGAAATGTTTGAATCCACATTTAAAGTCAGCGGAGGTATTGATTTTAGAGATTTACAAACAAATTATATAGGAGAATTTTTTGGATATTCATTGCTTGACAATAAGGAATTATTGCCATCAGATTTTTTTAAGTTGTATTCTTTATTTTACTTTTCTTATAATTAAGCATACTATAAATAAACTTTCTTTTCTATATGAAATCAATTTTGATAATAGATGATGAAAAGCAAATCTGCGAAAGTATCAGCATGATTTTGGAATATGAAAATTATTCCGTTGATTCAACAACTGATGCAAAAGCCGGATTAAAAAAACTTGAATATAATAATTATGACGCGTTATTGTTGGATATTCAAATGCCTGAGATTACCGGATTTGAAGTTTTAAATTGGATTAAAGAAAATGAAATTGAAATCAGCATTATAATGATCTCTGCTCACAGCAATTTGGAAAATGCAATAAAAGCAACAAAACTCGGAGCTTTCGATTTTATTGAGAAACCGATTGAGCGCGACAAACTTTTAATAAGTATTAGAAATGCGGTGGGAAAAACAAATCTTCTAAAAGAAAATAAAAAATTACGAGAAAATCTTACTCAAGAAGAAATTATTGTTGGAGAAAGTTCACAAATAAAATCTGTAATTTCTTTAATTGATAGAGTTGCAAAAACTGAATCAAGAGTTTTAATTACCGGTGAAAATGGAACCGGAAAGGAATTGGTTGCAAAAGCAATTCACAATAAAAGTGAAAGAGGAAAAAAAGAATTAGTTGAAGTTAATTGCGCTGCAATTCCTAATGAGCTAATTGAATCTGAATTATTTGGTCATGAAAAAGGTTCATTTACCGGAGCTGCTCAAAAAAGAATCGGTAAATTTGAATTGGCTGATGGAGGAACTCTTTTTCTAGATGAAATTGGTGATATGAGTTTACAAGCTCAAGCAAAAGTTCTCCGAGCTATTGAGGAAGGTGTAATTGAAAGAGTTGGTGGAAATAATAAAATCAATGTTGATGTTAGAATTATTTCTGCTACAAACAAAGAATTAAAAAATGAAATTAAGGAAGGAAATTTTAGAGAGGATTTGTATCATCGGTTAAATGTAATTCCAATAAAAGTTCCCGCATTGCGTGAAAGAAAAGATGATATTCCTTTATTAATAAATCATTTCGCACAAAAAATTTGTAAGCAAAATAAATTTCCAATAAAGAATTTTTCTCAAGATGCAATTGAAGTTTTGAAAAATTATGAATGGTCTGGAAATGTACGTGAGTTAAGAAATATAATTGAACGAATAATAATTATGATTTCTTCAAATTCAATTACAAAACAAGATGTTATTTCTTTGCTTCCAAATGTTGAAGCAAAGACAGACGAAATAATTGATATTTCAAATTCATTTCAAGAATTTAAAGAAAAAGCAGAAAAAGTTTTTATCCAAAAACAGTTGGAAATTAATAATTGGAATATTAGTAAAACTGCTGAAATTTTGGATATTCAAAGAAGTCATCTTTATAACAAAATGAAAAAGTACGGAATTAATAAAGATTAAATTTTGGAGTTAAATTATGAGCACAATATTTACCAAAATAATTAATAAAGAAATTCCAGCAAATATTGTTTATGAAACTGAAAACATATTAGCTTTTAGAGATATAAATCCGCAAGCTCCCGTGCATATTTTAATAATCCCCAAAATTGAGATACCAAAAGTAACTGACCTAAAAAGTTTGGAGCATGCTTCGCTTTTGGGAGAAATGATTGATGCTGCAAATTTAATTGCTAAAAATGAAAGAATTTCAGAAGATGGATTTAGGTTAGTTTTTAATTGCGGAAATAATGGCGGTCAAGAAGTTTATCATTTGCATTTACATTTGTTGGGCGGCAGAAAAATGAATTGGCCTCCGGGTTAAATTTATATTGTAGTAGTGACAACTCATGAGTTGTCACTTTTGAATCCAAATCTAAAATATCCTAATTAAAGTTTTATTGCCTTAAAACCAATATCTCTTCTAAAATACATTTTTTCAAATTTTACTTTATCTAACACTTTATAAGCTTTTGATTTACAATATTTTAGATCATTTTGCTTATCAAAAGCAACAATATTTAATACGCGTCCTCCTGATGTTAAAATTCGTTTATTTTCAAATTTTGTTCCGGCATGAATTACTTTTACATTCTCATCAAATTTTTCATTTAAACCAAAAATTTCAAATCCTTTTTCATAATTATCGGGATATCCACCGGAAGCAACAACAACACAAATTGCACTTCCTCCATTATATTTGACAATTTCCTTGTTTATTTTTCCTTTAGCAGTGGAGTTTAATAATTCAAGAAAATCACCGTCAACAATTTGCAAAACAGCTTGTGTTTCCGGATCACCAAATCTGCAATTAAATTCAATTACTTTAATTCCGTCTTTTGTATTTATTAGACCGCAATAAAGACATCCGTTGAAAAGCGAATCGGAATTTTCCAAACCTTTTAAAGTTGGGATAATTACTTTGCTTTTTATTTCTTCTAATAATTTATCATTAACAAATGAAATTGGAGAGTATGCTCCCATTCCACCGGTATTTTTACCAGTATCACCATCAGCAATTCTTTTATGATCTTGAGCTGGTGGAAGAATTACAAAATCCTTACCATCTGTAATTACAAATACTGAAAGTTCTTCTCCTTCCAAAAATTCTTCGATAACAACTTTTTCTCCAGCACTTCCAAAAATTGAGTTTTGCATAATATCAATTATTGCTGATTTTGCTTCATTAAAATCATTTGCAATTATTACACCTTTTCCGGCTGCTAATCCGGAGGCTTTAATTACTATTGGAAATTTTCCATTTGACAGATAATCAATAGCATTTTCAATTTCTAAATTTTTAAAAGTTTTATGACTTGCAGTTGGAACTCCATATTTATTCATTAAATTTTTTGCGAAAGATTTATCACCTTCTATTCTTGCAGCATTTTTACTTGGACCAAAAACATTAATTCCAGCATTTCTTAAATCATCAGCAATCCCATTTACTAAAGGTTGCTCAGGTCCAATAATTACCAAATCAATTTCATTTTGAAAACAAAATTCAATAACCGATTGATGATTTTCAACATCTAAAATTACATTTTCACCGATTTGTAAAATGCCACCATTTCCGGGAGCAAAGTAAATTTTAACATTTTTGTTCTGTTCAAATATTTTAATTCCAATCGCATGTTCTCTACCACCGGAACCTATTATAAGTATTTTCATTATTCAGTCTTCAAATAAAATTGAAAAATTTTTACTAATTGTTCAGTTAATTTTGATCTGTCAAACCTATTTATAAATTCATCATCTGGAATTGGAAGTTTATTCTCTATATATAAATCATGTGATTTTATTAGAATGTTTTTAATATCTTCTAAATTTTCTGATTCAGTAACAAATGAAGCTTTGTATTCAGTAATAGTACTTTTTGCAACTCCTTCGGGTAAATTTGCAAATATTGGTTTTCCAGAAGCAAAATATTCAAATATTTTTCCCGGTGTAACATTATACATTCGTGCACTTCTGGGTAACATCAGCCATAAAACATCACTTGAAATAATTCTTCTAAGTGTTTGTAAATGAGTTAAATAGCCTATTTCTTTTACAAATTTTTCTAACTTTAAATTTTGTACAATTTTACGATTTTCTCTTTTAAATTGTCCAATAAAATGTAATTCAATATTTGATGCAACATCTGGTCTTTCAATTGTTAATAGTTTAAAAGCCTTAAGCAAATATTTTGGAGTTATGCCTTCATAAAAAGATCCGGCATGTAAAATTACCATTTTATTATTCTCTTTCGGGTACGGGTTCAAATTTTCAAAATCTTGCGGATCAAATCCATGAGAAATTATATCAATATCCCTAAATTTTAGAAATGGGTAATTTGTTAAAAGTTCTTCTTTAATATTCCTATTAACAACAATAACTCTATCTGTTTTTCTTAAAACTT
>JBGSKB010000680.1:0-2247 GCA_041741395.1 Melioribacteraceae bacterium | reverse complement strand
AAATAATTCTGGTTTGTAAGTTGTTTTTAGTCGGGAAATATAATCATTTTCAAGTTCTGCGCTTTCAATATCTTGATAAGCGCTAGTGACTTCCGCACGTGCTTCATCAAAAGTTTTATTTCGTGAAACTTCTTTTTTCACAAGCTGCAAAATACTTTTCCCTTTATCATCGCCTAAAATTTCTGTAAAGTCACCAATATTTTCTAATTCAAAAACAGCTTTTGCATAAGAATTATTTCCGATTTCCTTTAATTCACTAGTATAAGCTAAGTTCTCTGATCTACCTTTTGTTTTGTGCTTTGTTAAAAGAGAATCAAAACTTACACCATTTTGTAATTCTTTTCTATAAACTTCTAAAAGGGAATCTGATTTGGAAAATAATTCTTTAAACTGAACTCTATCCGGAAAAATATAACTGTCTTTTGATTGTTCATAAAGATTTTTTATTGCAACTGAATCCATTCTCATCTTATTCCAAACTTCATCTTCTTGTAACTTAAAAATTACAATTCCGTGTTTGTAATCTTGCATTAGATTTTTAAAATTCTCATCGCTCTCTAACTTTTTAGCAACTTGAATTTCAAATATTTTATCTTCTTTGAAACCATTCAAGAAATTTTGAATTGATTTTTCATCTAATACTACGTTAGAGTTTTTGGGATTTTGCAAAACGTAAGTAATTAATTTATCGAATTCAAAAGACTGATTGTCAATAATTGTAATTACTTTATCGCCATAATTTTGATGCAAATTTGAATTCCAATAATCTTCATTTACTACGGTTGAGTCGCTGTTTGAAATTATTTCTTTTAGATTTTCTTCGTTTGTTACAATTTCTAATTCTTTAGAAAACTTATCAAGTGTTTTTTGATAATCATCTTTTCTTTTTGATTTTTCATACATTGTTCTGAGATTCTGTTTCTCGGATTCAAAATCTGGATATTCAGTTTTTCCTAGCGCTTTAATTATATGATAACCATATTGGCTTTCAACAATATCAGAAACTTGATTTACTTCAAGATTGAAGACTGCTTCATCAAAAGGTTGAACCATTTGTCGTCTTTCAAAAAAACCTAAATCGCCTCCCTTTTCTTTTGAACCGGGATCATCGGAAAATTCTTTTGCCAAAGCTGCAAAATCTTCATTTTTTTTAATTCTTTCTAAAACTTCTTTAGCTTTTGTCAGTGCAGCAGCATTTAACGAATCATTATTATCTTTTGATTTTGCAATTAAAATATGACTTGCTCTAATTTGAGGAATTCGTTTTTTCCTATCCGTAACTTTAATTATATGATAACCATACTGTGTATGAAGAGGTTCCGGATTTACAGAATCAACTTTGGTAGAATATGCAATATCTTCTAACGCCGGAAGTACCGCGCCGGCAGTTATATAATAAATATCTCCGCCTTTATTTTTTGAAAACTGATCATCTGAATGAGCTAAAACTTCATCTTCAAATTTTGCTCCTTTTTTAATTCTTTCTATAATTTCATAAGCTTTTAATTTGGCTTCATCATCCGAAATTTTATCTATTCTTATTAATAAATGACTAACTCTAACTTCATCTTTTCTTCTTTCGTAAAGTTGTTCAATTCCTTTTTCAACAAGTTCCTTTTCAAGATAATATGAAACGCCAATATTTTTTCTATATGTATCTAATTCTTCTAAAATTGCCGGATTATTTTCCAAACCTCTAACTTTTGCATCACGAAGTTTCATATTAAAGTTTACAAACAAATCCAAAAATTTATTATAATCTTCTATAGAATCTTTTTTTGCTTGTTCAATTCCGCCAACATTTTTTGCATAAGCATTTTCAAATTCACTCATTTTGATTTCATAATCACCATATTCAGCAATAACAATTTCAGAATGTTTTGGTGAACATGAAGCCAGAAATATTAAAATCGAACTAATTGTTATAAGAAACAGTTTTTTAAACATTAAAAATCCTCCAAAAAAGTTTTTATTTAATCTGAAATTTTAGTTATTGTATTATATAAATGCAAGGTAACAAAAACTCTACCTATGAAACTAATTTTTCTTGTTTTGTAAACCAAGTGTATTCCTTTCCCAAAAAACTCCATTTTTGTAACCTTGAATTTCTTTGTTTTTTTCAGCAACTTCCAAACGCTTTAAAGTTAATGATGCAAATTTCTTATCTATTTCAATTCCGGTAAAATTCCTTGATAATTTTTTTGCCACAACAGCTGAAGTACCTGAACCAAGAAATGGATCAAAAAT
>JBGSKB010000679.1:0-3535 GCA_041741395.1 Melioribacteraceae bacterium | reverse complement strand
AACTGGAACCCAATTCCAAAAGCAGCAAGGGTTTATAATAGTGCTATTGTCCCGTTTCAAAATGAATTTGCCGGAGTTTTTAGAGCTGATCAGAAAAATGGAAGGGCAACATTATTTTCTGGAAAAAGTGAGGACGGAATTACAATAAATCTAGATCTTGATCCAATTAATTGGATTGATGAAAATGGAAATCCAAAACCAACAAGTTATGCTTATGATCCGCGCGTAGTTAAAATTGATGATACATTTTATATAGTTTGGTGTGATGATATGAATGGTCCATCAATTGGATTGGGAAGGACAAAGGATTTTAAAACTTTTATTAGAATGTCAAATCCCTTAATGCCGTTTAACAGAAATGGAGTTTTATTTCCGCGAAAAATTAATGGAAAATATTATTTATTAAGCAGACCTAGCGATAGCGGTCATACACCATTCGGTGATATTTTTATAAGTGAAAGTCCGGATTTAATTTATTGGGGAAATCACAAACATGTAATGAGTAAAGGTGGAAAAGGGTGGTGGCAAGGAACAAAAATCGGTGCGGGACCAATTCCAATTGAAACAAAAGAAGGCTGGCTGCTTTTTTATCATGGAGTTTCCGGAACTTGTAATGGATTTGTTTATAGTTTTGGAGCCGTAATTTTAGATATTAATGAACCAAGCAAAGTTCTTTATCGAACAAGAGATTATTTATTAACTCCAGAAAAAGAATATGAAACAGTTGGTTTTGTACCAAATGTTGTTTTCCCTTGTGCAAATTTGTTTGATGCTGAAACCGGAAGAATTGCAATTTATTACGGAGCTGCAGATACTTATACGGCTATTGCATTTACACAAGTTGATGAACTTTTAAATTATATTAAAAATAATTCAGAAGTCTTTTAATTAATGTTACCTCGATTAAAAATATTGTTATATATTTTAATGTTTTTTGCATTAAAAATAAATTTATTCTCACAAACTATAGATACATCAATTGTTGAAAAGTATGGACAGTTAAGAGTTGAAGGAAATAAAATTGTTAATCAATTTGGAACTCCAATTGTTTTACGAGGAATGAGTTTATTTTGGAGTCAATGGATGGCGCAGTACTATAATGAAAATTGCATTAAATGGCTTAAAGAAGATTGGAAATGCACAGTTGTTAGAGCGGCTATGGGTGTTGAAATGGGAGGATATTTAGAAAATCCAACAACTGAAATTAACAAAATAAAAAAAGTTATTGAAGCATGTATTGATGAGGGGTTATATGTAATTGTTGACTGGCATGATCATCACGCGCATGAAAATGAAAATGCAGCAATAGAGTTTTTTAAAGAAATTGCAACTTTATATGGGAATAAATCAAATATTATATATGAAATTTATAATGAACCTGAGCAAATCTCGTGGAAAAATGAAGTAAAACCTTATTCCGAAAGAGTAATTAACGAAATAAGATCAATTGATTCAAATAATATTATTTTAGTCGGAAGTCCTACTTGGTCACAAGATGTTGATATTGCGGCAAATGATCCTATAATTTCAAAGAACATTGCATATGCACTCCATTTTTATGCAGCAACCCATAAACAATATTTAAGAGATAAAGCAAAAAATGCATTAGCAAAAGGAGTAGCTCTTTTTGTTTCTGAATTTGGAACGTGTGAAGCTAACGGCAGCGGAATATTGGATTATGGAGAAATGGATGAATGGTTAAATTTCATGGAAGAAAATAAAATTAGCTGGTGTAACTGGTCAATTGCCGATAAGCAGGAAACTTCTTCAGCATTAATGCCTGGTGCAAGCGGACAAGGCGGTTGGATAGATACTCAAATAACAGAATCTGGAAAATTAATTAAACAGAAAATTTTAGTATTAAATACTCCTACAAATATTAAACAAGAAAAAGAAATTATTGAAAAAGAGTTTAATTTATTACAGAACTATCCAAATCCATTTAATTCATCAACCATAATTAGTTTCTCCATAAATAAAAACAGTAACATAAAATTTGATATTTATAATTCTCTTGGTGAAAAAGTACAGAATATTCTTAATGGTAATTATATAAAGGGTGATCATTCTTTTACTTTAAATTTCTTAGAATATTCAAGCGGGAATTATTTCTTAAGCTGCGAGATAGAAAACCAGAGAAAAATAATAAAAATGCAATATTTAAGATAGTATAATGTGTTTATGTAAAAATACAAATCAAAGAGATGTTAATTAATTAGTTTTTACAATTATTAAGGTAATAAAATGAATAATGGCTATTTAATAAAAAAGATTGTAGAATTTCTTTTAATACCTATTTTATTTTTATCAAATATCAATAATATTACTGTAGCACAAATTTCTTTTAATTCTCCTGATCAAAACCAAACTTTATTAAATGAACCAATTGATGTTAGTGGGGATTTTAGAAATTTATCTAATACTTATTATATTGCTGATAGTCTCGTTCAATTCGATCCATCAACTGGAACTGGAAAAATTAAATATCAGCGCCATGAATATGTAACTCGAATGGCATTCAACAATATGATGTCAGTTTTGGAACCGGTTGTTGCAAATGAATTTCCATCGATTGAATATGAAGCTTCTCCACAACTTCCTTTTTCTATTGAATTTGTTTCTCCAAAAACAATAAGAATTAAAGTTACATCCCGATTTCAAGTTAACCCCAATATTGAATCTTTAATGCTGGTAAACGGATTTGCTCCTTTTGATAAAAAATCTTGGAAGTATAATAAAATTACCGGAGGTCATTCATACAAAAGTGAATTTGGGTTAATAAAAATTTATGAAAAACCTTGGCATGTTGAAATTTATGATGATAAAGGAAAACTTTTAACAAACACTTTAACAAAATTAGATGATGCAAAAACATATATTCCACTGCTTCCATTTTCATTTGTAAGACGAGCATCAGATTATTCAACAAGTTTAGCTGCAGTTTTTTCACTTTCACCTAATGAAGGAATTTACGGATGCGGAGAATCATTTACCGAATTTAATAAACGAGGTCAAAAAGTTGTTTTGTGGACAGACGACGCAAATGGCGTGCAAAATGAAACAATGTACAAACCAATTCCATTTTTCATGAGCAGCAGAGGTTATGGAATTTTTATGCACACTTCATCTCCAATAACTTGTGATTTCGGAAAATATTATAATGAAGCAACAACGCTTATGATTGGTGATGATGTTGCCGATCTTTTTATCTTCTTAGGAAAACCAAAAGATATTTTAGATGAATATACAAATTTAACCGGAAAACCGGCAATGCCGCCTTTATGGTCGTTCGGTTTTTGGATGAGTAGAATTACATATTTTTCTGAAGAAGATGGAAGAACGATTGTAAAAAAATTGCGCGAAAATAAAATTCCAACAGATGTTCTTCATTTTGATACAGGCTGGTTTGAAACAGATTGGAGATGCGATTACCAATTTTCAAAATCAAGATTTAAAGATGCAAAAAAAATGATTTCTGATTTTAAAGAAGAAGGAATTCAAACTTGTTTATGGCAGCTTCCTTATTTTGTTCCAA
>JBGSKB010000678.1:0-1532 GCA_041741395.1 Melioribacteraceae bacterium | reverse complement strand
TCAACCAAATCCCATTTGTTTACTGCAAGAATAATTCCTTTTCTTCTGTGAATTGCTTCATCAATAATTTTTTGATCTTGATTTTCCAAACCGGATTGGGCATCAATCATAATTATTGCAACATCGCAAATACTTAAAGCTCTTAAAGTCCTAACGGTTGAATAAAATTCAATATTTTCTTTTACTTTTGTTCTTTTTCTTAATCCGGCTGTATCAACTAAAATTATTTCTTCACCATAATATTTCAAAACTGAATCAATACTATCTCGAGTTGTACCCGGAATATCAGTTACTATGCTTCTATCATAACCCAACAAGGCATTTGTTAAAGAAGATTTACCAACATTCGGCTTGCCAAGCAAAGCAATTCTTAATCTTTTATCATCCTCAAATTCATTTTCGGGAAAATTTAAATCATTAACCAGTTCATCAAGTACATCTCCAATATTTCTTCCGTTCAATGCAGAAATATCAAATACTTTTTCTAATCCAAAAGTGTAAAATTCTAATTTATCATTTTCAAAATTTGCAGTATCAGCTTTATTTACTAAAACATAAGTTGGTTTTTTTGCGTTTCTCAACAAAGCCGCAACTTCATTATCAAGATGAGTTACGCCAAGTCTTCCATCGGTAACAAATAAAAGTGCATCAGCTTCTTCAATAGCAATTTCAACTTGTTCTTTAATTGCAATTTCAAATTTATCATCGCTTGATTTTACATAACCACCGGTATCCATCAGTTTGAAAATTTTTCCGTTCCACTCAACTTCACCGCTGATTCTATCGCGCGTAACTCCGCTTTGATCATCAACGATAGAAATTTTACTTTTCGTTAATCTATTAAACAAAGTTGATTTACCAACGTTTGGTCTTCCAACAATTACAACTAATGGTGTTGCCATATTTTTTAAAAATTAATTTTTATATTTAACTGAGGATGATATTCTTTATAAAATCCCACTTGTTCTTCTTTCACTGTTACATTTAAATTTATATTTTTATTATATCTGCTTGCAGTCCAAGCAGCATCAAGAGCGCTAATAAAATGATTTGAAACAACTGCTATTACTGCCCACTTAGAAATATTATAAAAATCATTAGCTTTTCCTCTTTCAACTGAATAATAATCAAATTGATCTACAAGAGGATCACCATAAACATAAGCTTTATTTGGGTCATCACCAAATTGCACCCAGCCAACATTAAATTGTGAATATTTTCCGATCATTTCATAGTATTGCTGATCACCATAAGGAGCTAATCTATGTGAATAATAATTTCCGATTGCACTTTCTAACTTGTTTAATTCACTCCAAACAACATTTCCATTATTGTCAAAAACATTGTAAAGGTTTGGATCAACATCCGGATTTATGGTTGCTGCATTGTGTATTGTCCAATTTGCATATCGATTAGCGCTCCAATTTTCATTTGCATAATTTTCGAAAAATTGAGTTTGGTTGTCACCTTTGTTATCATAAATTACTGCTAAGAATATTACACCAACTTCAACTGCCGCAAAAATTCCAGCT
>JBGSKB010000677.1:0-5436 GCA_041741395.1 Melioribacteraceae bacterium | reverse complement strand
CAACATATAAATTTGCGAATGAAATTACATGATGAATATCAGAAAGTGGAACTAATAAACGATATTTTTCTAAATTATTATTTAGCTTTCTTTCCGAAGTTATATATATATGCCCTTTTGATGATAAAATAGAAATTATTTTCTCAACTAAATCTGCGCTAAGACCTCTAACACCTGAATCGTGGTGTGCGTTTAGACTTGAAAACCTAAGTAAAAAATAAGGTTTTGAAAAATCTAGATATTTTTTAATTCTTTCAATATCGGGATAAAAATTATTGGGATGTAAATAGGCAAGCTCATGGTAAGAATCATATTTAATAGATTTTGACTCCCATTTACCATTGTTACAAGATTCTGGGGTTATTATTTCAGAAGAAAACGGATAACTTAATTTAGCATAGAGGGGAACAGCTTCAGCATCGTCTTCATTAAAATTAAGAGAAGGAATTTTTAATAATTTTCCAATATGTGTTATATTTGGAGAAGTACCAATAAGCAAATTAGGTTTATTCTTTACACAAAAGTTAAATATTTTTAGATCACTTTTTATTAACCCTAACAAAATACCGATTTTTGAATCTTTTCTTCCTTCAGGTAAAATATTAGTATAAGGTATTTTCTCTTCAATTAATAAATCTTCAAGAATGTCCTTCTTTTTTATTAAAATAAAAATTTTGTGTCTATTTTGTAGTTCTTTAATAGAATTTTTAAAAAGATGATAGTGGGCAGGATGGCCCAAATGGAAAAGTATTTTCATTTTTCTTTAGGATAAAATTCCGATAATTTACTTAGTGCTACAAACATCCATGCTTGAGACCAACGCATCATGGAAGTTTTAATTAAGTAGTTTTCAAATTTTCTAAAATAAAAATATCCTCGCTCATCAAACATATTCGCTAGCATAAAATTTGCAACATCTAAAGCTAATTCAATATCTCCAAATTTAATTAGTGTCAATATTAATTGTGCTGCTGATGTGCAATCTATTGGGTACAAATTATTATTAAAAAATTTAGGGGCACCATTTTCACCTATAAAATTTTCTTTATAAAATTTATAGCCAACTTCTAAATTTTCTAAAAAATTATTTTCATGTGTAATATCAATATAATCTTTTAGACATGTCAAAACATAACCGGTATGATAATTATCAATTCTATCATTTAACTTATTAGAATATACCCATGCCCCATTTGTATTTTGAAACTTCATAACAAAATTTAATGCATTTTTCGCTTCATAAATTAAATCTGTATTTTTTGTTATTGTATATGTTTGTACCAGTATTCTAACTGCCTTCATGCTTGCATTAAATACAATTTGCTTATCAAATGGCGAATATGAAAAACAAAATGAATCTTTTTCATAAGTACGGTTTAAATCTTTTAATACAAAATCTGAAGCACTTACGATAAGATTTCTCACTTTTTCATCTTTTGAAACATTATAATATTGGAACAATGAATTTGTTATTATACCTGTTGCAACAACAGTCGGTTGTAAAGCTGGAATACTTGCATATCTTGCTTCCCAATCAAAATCATAACCCCAACATATGCCATTAAAATTCTGTGCGGCAAGATTTTTAAGTTCAGTAATAAGCCAATTTATTTTTGTTTCATATTCATTATTTTTTATAGGCTGATATTTCATTAAATCTGTATATCCTTCTAACACCAAACCCAATGTAACTGGGTTATAACCTTTAGGAACTAAAAATAATGACCTAAAATTAAATGGGAATCTCTTTCCAAATTGCTGGAAATAAAACCTAATATGCTTGTTATTCCTAAATAAAGGGAATTTAAATAAAGGTGATTTTAAAATATCATATGGGTCATAACCTTTATAATTATTATCCTCTATGAATTTTTCAAGAAGGTTAAGTGCTGTATCTAATTTGTGCTTCACAAATAAATGATTTTTCTAGTTTTTATAGATTCCAAAATTTTAAATGTTGCTAGAGTAGAATTAAATATTTCAGAAAATGAAATTGGTGATTTTTCGCCATTATTTATTGAGTTAATGAAACTTTTTATTTCTTCCTTATGTCCTTTATCTTGAGTTGATAATTTTAATTTTTCAACTTTTTCAGAATAAATTTTCATTTCTCTAAAATCATCAATAATAAAAGTCGTACCAGCGTAAAAAACTTCTAAATATTCCTTAGAGAGTTTTTTACTGCCATTTGCATAATAAGCAATATTAGCAATACTTCCATTTTCAAATTTGATTTGTACACTTAATATGTCGTGTAAATTTTCTCCCGTATCTGCTGAAACTGCTGAAATTGAAGTTATTTGAGAGCCTGCTATAAACATTGCTAAATCAACGAAATGACATACTTCGCCAATAATTCTACCGCCTCCAATTTCAACAACTTGTGTCCAGTGTTCTTTTGGAATATATCCGGCATTTATTCTGTAATTTATCGCTTTTGGAAATTCATTTAATGTTCTAGCTTTAATTTTTTGAACAAAAGACGAAAAACGTCTGTTATAACCTAGCATTAAACTTGAATTACTTTCATCATATAATTTCTTAATTACATCCAATTCGTTTTCTTTTAAACACAACGGTTTTTCGACAAAAATATTTTTGTTTGCTTTCAACCCTTTAATTACATATTCGGCATGTAAATTATGACGCGTTGTAATAAAAATTGTATTAATTTCTTTGTTATTGATTATCTCATTTGCATCTGTTGTTGCAAAGCCAAAATTGTATTTATCTGCAATATATTTAGAAGTATTACCTCTATTTGTTGCAACTCCAGAAAAGGCAACCAACTTGGGTATATTTGGCAGCAACATATTTTGTGCAAAAGATCCGGCACCTATAAAGCCGATTTTAACTTTTTGTGATTGAATTGATTTTTCATTTCTTATTAAAAGTTTACGTTTGTATCCATTAAGTAAATTATATTTTAGAATTATCCCAATATATGGAGAAGAATTCTCGACAATCATATTATATGCATTGACTGCATCCGTAAGTTCAAATTGGTGCGTGATAAGTTTATCCATATTTATTTTGTTCTGTACCAACAAATCAATAAAATATTGCATATTTCTATTTTCAGTCCAACGAACGTAACCAATAGGATAATCATTCCCTTTTTCTTCATAACTTGGATCATATCTACCAGGTCCATATGAAGAAGACATCCTTAAATCTAATTCCTTTTTATAATAATTTTCCCTGCTGAAACCTGTTGGAACCGCGCCAACAATAACTACTTTCCCCTTTTTTCTGCAAATGCTTCCTGCAAAGTCAACTGGATCAGTAGAAGAAGTAGCCGCTGTTATAATAACTGAATCAACACCAAAACCATATGTAATTGTTGTAATTATTTTCTCAATTCCGTCATGATTTCTGTTCAACGCTAATTTTGCGCCAAATTCATTTGCGAGATTGACTTTTGTTTGGTCAATATCAACTCCAATTGATTTAACACCGGCAGAATTTAAAATTTGAATTGTGAGCTGCCCAATTAAACCAAGACCGATAACAGCGCAACTTTCACCAAATTTAAGATCTGCTTGCCGGATTCCTTGAATTGCAATTGATGCAACAGTAGTAAACGACGCACTTTTCAAATCGACTTCTTTGGGGACTTTGACGGCTAAATTTTTAGGAATTGCAACAACTTCTGCATGTACGGCATTGCTTCCGCCGCATGCCACAAAATCACCCACCGAGAAATTATTTACATTTTTCCCAACTTCAATTATTTCACCTGCACAACTATAGCCGAGAGATGAATATGATTCTAATTTATTCTTCACCATCTCAATAGTTTTCAATACACCTTGTACCTTTGCAACTTCAATAACTGCTTTTACTTCCTTTTGTCTGGCTTTTGCTTTACCAATATAGCCAAGTCTTGCGTCTTTTACGGTTTTACCTTCTGTTCCAGCACTTATTACAGAAAAATAATTTTTTACCAAAACACTATTATCGTCAATATTTGGAATTGGGACTTCTAATATCTCCATTTTACCGGATTTAAGCTCTTGACTTAATTGTCGCATAAATTCTCTAAATTATTTTATTTTGTTTCCACATTAGAATTATTTCATTGAGGGAATATATAGAATCAACTTTTTGTAAATGTATTTCAAGGTTTTCAACAGAAAATCTTGATTTATAAAGTTTACATGGATTCCCAAAATTTATTGTATATGGAATGCAGCTTTTTGTAACAACACTTCCGGCTCCAATTATACAACCTTCAGCAATTTTAACACCCTTTAAAAGTGTTACATGACCTCCTATCCATACGTCATTTTCTATAATAATACCACTAATTCTCCTTTGTTTTCTATTTTCATATAAACTAATACCAACTTTATCAAAAACATGATCATCACATTCTGCTAAAAAGAATGGACCTATCATTACATTATTACCTATATACATATTTCGGGCAGAAATTTGAAAATCTTTTGCAATAAATACATTTGAACCTATTGATAATTCTTCAGGTCTATTAATATTCCCACCTTTTGATAATCTTATATTTTTACCTTTTGATTTAAGTCTAAAGTAAATTTTAAAGTAATAAATTTTTCTGAATAGTTCTTTTATTAACATTTTTATTCAAAATTAGATATTTGTTTATTTGTCAAATAATTTATTGAAGAAATAAAACCGTTTACCATTTTTTTTGTCCCAGCAAAACTCTTTGCACGGTTTTGGCAAATAATTTTATATTTTGAATCCAAGTCATTTTCATTCATTATTTTAATAATTTTTTCGGTTAAGTCATCTATTATACCGTGCTTATACAAAAGACCTGTTTGGTTGGGAACCAATATTTCTGCTTCTGGTCCTTGACAAGCCTTGAAATCACTTAAAATTATTGGTTTTCCATAAGAATGTGCCTCAGTTGCAAGGTGACCTACTTGTGCTGGTGCTACAACAACATCACATGCAGTAAACCATTTACCAATTTCGTCAATACCTTCTAACTTTTTAGTAAATACGACTTCATTAAATAGACCTAAAACATTAGTCTGATTTTTTAAATTGACAAACTCTGGACCATCTCCAATAATTACAAGTTTAAATTGTCTGTTAACTTTTTTTAATTCAGATAATGACAATAAAAGCCAATCAATCCTTTTTCTATATATTAATCTACCAACAGTTAAAAGCGTAAAAACCTCAATATTATTTTCTCTTTTGAAATCTTGAATCGATTTAATTGAAATTTTATTTGTAAACTCAATTATCTGATCAACATTAATTGAGTTTTTCGCAACAAATAATTTTTTTTTGTCCAAACCCCATTTTAAGTATTTTTCCTTATTAGTTTCTGAATAAAATATGAATGAATCCGTTATTTTTGCAATAAATTTTCTATATTGATCAAGAAATGGTGAATTAGTTAGTGGATCTCCAATTCCCCAAAGTGCAATTTTAATCTTTTTC
>JBGSKB010000676.1:0-10217 GCA_041741395.1 Melioribacteraceae bacterium | reverse complement strand
AAAAATCAGCAAAGTTGAAATTGAAGGAAATGATAAGACGAATGAAAATGTAATTATTAATGAATTGAGAATTACAAATGAAGAAAAATACATGCAGGAAAAAATTGATAAGATTCCGATTCTTTTAAACAAATTAAATTTTTTTGAAACAGTTGAAACACCAAAATATTTTGTTGATAATGAAAATAAGGGTGTGTTGAAAATTACAATTAAAGAAAAAAACACAAATTCGTTTGATGGAATAATTGGGTATGTTCCCGCTCAAACTGAAAATGAAAATGGTTATTTAACTGGTTTTATAAATATTGTTTTGAGAAATTTATTTGGAACCGGCAGAGGAGCTGCAATAAAGTGGCAACAAGAAAGCAGTGCAACCCAAGAACTCAGTTTGAAATATTTGGAACCGTGGTTATTCAACTATCCATTCAACCTTTCCGTAGAATTTTTTCAAAGGAAAAAAGATAGTTCTTACGTAAAAAGATTAATAGGTGGAAATCTTGAATTTCTTGCAACTGAAAATATTAGTGCTACATTAATTTTAGAAAGTGAATTTATTATTCCCACAGTGAGCGAAACCAATATTAATAATATCCCAAATTCTTCTTCTCTAAATAGCGGATTGAAATTTAAAATTGATTATCGCGATGATATTTTCTCACCTACAAAAGGATTACTTTTCGGATCGACTTATAAATACCGTCAAAAAAAAATAAATTCTTCTCTAAATCCTTCATTAAACGGAAATATAAACTATCATAATTATGAACTTGAATTTGGAGGTTATTATTCTATCTTCAAATCTCAAGTTTTATCGTTGGAGATTGATGCAAAAGAAATTATTGGTGATTATTTTGACGTAAGCGATTATTTCCAATTTGGCGGAAGTAATTCTTTAAGAGGTTACAGAGAAAATTCCTTTATTGGAAATAGAGTAATTTGGTCAAATCTTGAATATAGATTTCTACTTTCGCAAAGAAGTTTTCTTTTTGCATTTTGGGATAGCGGATATTTTCTGCAAACAAACACATTGGAAAATTCAACAATCCGACATGAAAGATTTGCAAATGGTTACGGTTTAGGACTTAGTTTAGAAACCGGATTAGGAATTATGAAAGTGAGTTATGCAATTGCTGAAGGAACATCCTTGCTTAATGGGTTTATTCATTTTGGGTTAGTTAATGATTTTTAATTGTTTTTAAATTTATTAAATATGTTTACTTTTTATTGATGAAAAAATTACTTGCCATAATAAAAATATCTCGACCAATAAATATTCTAATAACTTTTTTGGTTGTTATTGTTTCAGCAATAATTTGTTCAAATGATTTTTATTTTTCGCAAAATATAATTTTAACAGCTTTATCAGCATCTTTAATCGCAGCAGCCGGAAATGTTATAAATGACATTTTTGATTATAATATTGATTTAATCAATCGTCCTTCTAGACCAATACCGGCAAAGGAATTATCAATAAATTTCGCAATTATTTTATATGTAATTTTTACTGCATTAGGTTTGTATTTAGCTTATTCAATTTCATGGGAATTATTTTTTATTGCAATTTCAGTAAGCTTAATTTTATTGCTTTATTCATATCAATTAAAAGGAATTATTCTTTTAGGAAATTTAACTATTGCACTTTGCACGGCTTTGGCATTTATTTATGGTGGAGTTTCCGTTAACAATTGGCAAGATGCAATTATTCCGGCTTCATTTGCATTCTTAGTAAATCTGATAAGAGAAATTGTAAAGGATGTTGAAGATCTTAAAGGTGATTTGGAAAATAATATTTTAACATTTCCTTCCAAATTTGGCTTAAATTCTACAAGAATTCTTTTGATTATTTTGATAACATTTTTAATTGCATTTACATTCTATCCAGTTTTAAAAGCTATTTACAGAATTGAATATTTCATTTTGGCACTTTTTTCCGTTGATTTAATTTTATCATATATTATAAAAATTTTGCTTCAGAAAGATTTTAAAAACAAA
Organism: Melioribacteraceae bacterium; assembly: GCA_041741395.1. Classification (GTDB taxonomy): domain Bacteria; phylum Bacteroidota; class Ignavibacteria; order Ignavibacteriales; family Melioribacteraceae. The sequence goes on along the minus strand of JBGSKB010000676.1, from coordinate 8,225 downwards.
ATATCGCAAATAAGTATTTTACTTAAAGTTAGTATGCTGTTTGGATTAATTGCAATATTTATCGGATGATTGTGGAACAAAATAAAAAATTTGATTTGCAGTTTTATTTGAATAAAAAATTTATTCTTGCTGGAGTTGATGAAGCTGGTCGTGGACCTTTAGCTGGACCGGTAGTTGCTGCGGCTGTAATTTTTGAAAAAGGAACTTTTATTACCGGCATAAATGATTCAAAAAAGTTAACCGAAATCCAGCGGAATAATTTAGAGAAATTGATTAAAGAAAAAGCTATAAGTTTTGGATATGGAATAATTGATGAAAAAGAAATTGATAGAATTAATATTCTTCAAGCAACTTTGAAAGCAATGAAAATTGCAGTCGAAAATCTTTCTATTCAACCCAATTTAATAATTATTGATGGAAACAAATCATTCAGTTCTGAAATTCCAACAAAAACAATTGTAAAAGGTGATGCAAAATCTTTCTCAATTGCGGCAGCATCAATTTTAGCAAAAGTTAAAAGAGATGAAATAATGAAAAATGCATCGGTTAATTTTCCTCAATACTTTTGGGATAAAAACAAAGGATATGGAACCAAACAGCACATTGAAGCAATCAAGCAACATAATTATTCTCCTTTACACAGAATTACGTTTTTAAAAAATATTATTCAAACGGATCAAGAAACTTTACTATAAAAATGGAAAATAATAAAAAGGAAACCGGTGATCGCGGAGAGAAAATTGCATTTGATTTACTAAATGAAAAAGGATTTGAAATAATTGAGAAAAATTATCATTATGGACATGGTGAGATTGATATAATTGCAAAGGATAAAAACATTTTAGTTTTTGTTGAAGTTAAAACCCGAAAAAATTTAGAATTTGGTGAACCGGAATTAGCAGTAACAAAAAACAAGCAAAGACAAATTAGAAAAATAGCCGAAGCATATTTGTATGAAAAAGAAATTAAAGATATTGATTGCAGAATTGATGTTATTGGTATTCTTCTAAATAAAAATCTTCCACCTAAAATAACATATATTGAAAATGCTTTTTAGTTTATTAATTAACAAGTATATTTCTTTATATAAATTTGTAGTAAAATTCTATTGTTAAAATGAATCTTCCTAACCATATAAATAAAAAAGACTTAACCTTCCGCGAAAGATTATATAACTTTTTTGCTACAATAACCGGTCTAACAATTTTTAATTGGGAAATTTTAAAACAAGCTTTCATTCCTCCGCTTGAAATTCCGGAAATCAAAAAACACATGAATGAGCTGGGAATAAAAACTTTTCCAATTGTAAGTGTTACTGGATTTGTAATTGGGTTGGTTATTGTTATGCAAAGTGAACCTGTTTTTGTAAGATTTGGAGCTTCGGATTTTCTTCCGGGAGCAAGTGCACTTTCTATAGTAAGAGAATTAGCACCGGTAATTACGGCATTAATTTTTGCCGGAAGAGTTAGTTCGGGAATTGGCGCGGAACTTGGATCAATGCGCGTAACAGAACAAATTGATGCAATGGAAGTTTCAGCTATAAATCCATTTAAATATTTAGTTGTAACAAGAGTTATTGCTACAACAATGATTCTTCCAATATTAACAGTTTATGTTATATTTTTAGCACTTGGTGGTGGATTTTTTGCATTGACACTTTCTCAAGGAATGAATTTTGAATATTACAAAAATGCAGTTGTTGAAAGTATTAAATTTGGTGATCTAATTCCAAGTATTTCAAAAACTTTTGTTTTTGGTTATATTGTTGGGCTTGTTGGAAGCTACAAAGGTTATATTGCAGACGGCGGAACAGAAGGTGTGGGCAAAGCATCAACAACTGCGGTAGTCTTAGCGTCTTTAATTATATTATTGATTGATACAGTTTTAGTAAAAATATCTTTAATGATATGGCCGATGTAAATAAAATAATTCGTGTTGAAAACCTTAGCAAACGATTTGGTGATAAAATTGTTCTTGATAATATTTCACTTGATGTTGAAAAAGGGGAAAATCTTGTTGTATTTGGCAGAAGCGGTACCGGAAAAAGTGTTCTTTTAAAATGTATAATTGGATTATTAAAACCAGACAGCGGAAAAATATTTATTAAGGATAAAGAAGTTTCTACACTTTCAACTAAAGAATTAAATAGTGTACGCAAATTTACAAGTTTTTTGTTTCAAGGTGCCGCATTATATGATTCAATGACAGTTAGAGAAAATCTGAAATTTTCACTTCAAAGGAATGTTGAAATTTCTAACGAAGATGCAGAAAAGAAAATTGTTAGAACTCTTGAAATGGTTTCGCTTGTTGAAGCAATTGATATCATGCCGTCAGAACTTTCCGGCGGAATGAAAAAAAGAATTGGATTGGCAAGATCAATTATTACAGATCCGGAAATTATGTTTTATGATGAACCCACAACCGGGTTAGATCCAATTTCATCAAAAGAAATTAGCGAACTGATTTTAGAATTACAGAAGCAGTTAAAGATGACATCAATAATTGTAACACATGATCTTCACTGTGCAAATATCATTTCTGATAGAAATATTTTTCTAAGAGATGGTAAAATTGCTTATCAAGGTAAAATTGAAGAATTGGCAAATTCGCAAGATAAATTTCTTAAGAATTTTTTTAGTACAAACATTGTTGAGTAAAGAGAGGAATAAATGTTAAAGCAATTGGAAGGAGCAAAACTTGGACTTTTCATATTCTTGGGAACTGTTCTTTTAGTTATTGCAATTTTCCTTGTTGGAAGCAAAGAATCACTATTTACTGATAGCATTTATGTTAAAACATATTTTGATAATGTTGAAGGTTTAAGAACCGGCGCTGCTGTTAGATTAAATGGACTGAATGTTGGAAGTGTTAGCGATGTAAAATTAATGGAAATAAATCAATATCGCGTTGAAGTTACAATGAGAATTAGTGAAGATGTAAAAGAATTTATTAGATTAGATAGTGAAGCCGGAATTGAAACCGAAGGAATTATTGGAAGTAAAATTGTTATAATTACGCCTGGATCAAAAGAAAATGCTACAATAGACAACGGCGGAGTAATTCTTTCAAAAGCTCCGGTTAATATGTCACAGATAATTGCCGAAACTCAAAGCATAATGGGTTTTATGAAAGATTTAACAAAAGAACTTTCCGAAGTATTGGGTAAAGTAAATGCTGGAGAGGGAACTATTGGTAAATTGGTTAATGATAAAGAGCTTTATACTGAAACCGTAACAATTGTAAAATCTGCAGATGTTGCCTTAAATATTATGGTTGATAGATTAGAAAAAATGTCCGGATTTATAATAGGTCTTGGTACAAACGTTGAGAATATTGTGGGGAATGTTGATAGTGCAGCAATTGATTTAAGAAATTTAATTAGCAGAATTGAAAAGGGACAAGGTGCACTTGGTGCGTTAATTTCTGACGAAAGTGTTTATGATTCTATAAAAACAATTGTATCAAATTTAACTAAAACAACCCAAAATGCTAAAGTTGGTGCAGATGCTTTTGCAGAAAATATGGAAGCTTTAAAACATAATTGGTTATTTAAAAATTATTTTGAGCAAAGAGGTTATTGGAGTCGTCCGGAGTTTGAAGCAAAAATTGATAACCAGTTAAAAATTATTGAAGAACAAAATAAAAAGTTAGATATAAAAATTAAAGAATTGCGTGAGTTAGAAGAAGAATTGTCTTCAAAAAAATTATAACTTTTTGTTGAAAGAATTAGTCACTATCAAATATATCGCCATAAAATAATCTGAATTTTATAACTGGAAAATTCACTTCAAAAATCACTATTTTACCAAATTACAAATTACCTATCCTTTTTAAATGGAAGAGAAAAATAATTCAAATATTATAAATAAAATTATTCTTAAGGGTGCACGAGAGCATAACTTAAAGAATATAAATCTGGAAATTCAAAAGAATCAGTTAGTAGTTTTCACTGGAGTAAGCGGAAGCGGAAAATCATCTTTGGTTTTTGATACAATTTACGCCGAAGGTCAAAGAAGATTTGTTGAAAGTTTATCATCTTATGCAAGACAATTTCTTGAAAGAATGAATAAACCGGATTTGGATTTTATTTATGGAATTTCTCCGGCAGTTGCAATTGAACAAAAAACCGGCGCAAGAAATCCAAGATCTACAGTTGGAACTTCCACAGAAGTATATGATTATCTTAGATTATTATTTGCGCGCATTGGAATTACTTATTGTTTTGAATGTGGAAATATTGTAAAAAAAGATAGTGTTGCAACAATCACTCAGTGGCTTGAAGAAAAAGATGAAGAATCAAAATTTTATCTTACATTTCCTATGCATCAACATGAAGGCAGAAATGTTGCAGAAGAATTAAGTCATTTAGTTAAAAAAGGATTCTACAGAATTTTTTATAAAAATAAATTAATTGATTTAAATTCTTCGGAATCTTTGCCCAAAAAGAAAGATAATATATTTGTTATTATCGAAAGATTTAAAATTAAAAAGGGAAGAGTTAGAGAACTTCTCGCTTCATCTATTGAAATAACGTTAAAAGAAGGTGAAGGCAAATTAACAATTATTAATGCAGATACAAATGAGTTGAAGCATTTTAATAATCAATATGAATGCTGCGGAATAAAATATAGCGAACCGGAACCAAGATTTTTTTCATTTAATAATCCATATGGTGCGTGTCCGGTGTGTCAAGGTTTTGGAAAGACAATCGGTATCGATATGGAAAAAGTAATTCCAAATCCGGATTTAACAATTCTTGAAGGTGCAATTGCTCCTTGGCGAACTCCCAAATTCAGCAAGTATTTACGAGATTTAATTCGTGTTGCAAAGGACAACAAAATTCCAATTAATATTCCATTCAGACAATTATCAGAAAGTCAGTTAAATAAAATCATGAGCGGTTTTGATAAATTTATAGGCATTGATCCTTTTTTCAAAAAGCTTGAGCAGAAAACTTACCAAATGCACATCAGAATTTTATTAAGCAAATATAGAGGCTACACAACTTGTACATCTTGTAAAGGATCAAGACTAAGAAAAGAAGCTCTTCAAATAAAAATAAAATTTAAATCAATGTTGGATATTGTAAAAATGCCAATAAATAAACTTTACGAATTTTTTGAAGAATTGGAATTAACAAATTACGAAAACGAAATTGCGGGAAGTGTATTAAAAGAAATTCATAAAAGACTAAAATTTTTAAATGATGTTGGATTAAGTTATCTAACTTTGGATAGACTTAGCAGTACGCTTTCCGGCGGTGAAACACAAAGAATTAATTTAGCAACATCACTTGGCTCAGCATTAATAGGTACTTTATATGTTTTGGATGAACCCAGTATTGGACTTCATCCAAGAGATAACGGAAAATTAATAAGTATTTTAAAATCATTAAGAGATATTGGAAATACAGTTTTAGTAGTTGAACATGATAGCGATATGATGAGAGAGGCGGATTATATTTTTGATATTGGTCCCAAAGCCGGGAAAAACGGCGGTGAAATTGTTGCAAGTGGAACTTATCAAGAAATTCTTAAAGATGAAAAATCATTAACCGGATTATATCTTTCGGGGAAAAAGCAAATTCCTCTGCCAGAAAAAAGAAATATGGAAGAAACAATAAAAATTAAAATTTCCGGTGCTGCAGAAAATAATCTTAAAAATTTGAGTGTAGAAATTCCATTACTAAAATTTGTTGCAATTACGGGAGTAAGCGGTTCCGGTAAATCAACTCTGGTACATGATATTATTTATGGTGGAATTGCAAAAATGTTAGGCAAAAATCCGGATAAAATTGGTAAGTACAAATCTATTGAAGGAATTTCTTCAATAGAGGAAATAGAAATTGTTGATCAATCGCCGATTGGAAAATCGCCAAGATCAAATCCAATCAGCTATGTAAAAGGTTATGAAATAATAAGAGATATTTTTGCGGCAACACCGCAGGCAAGATTAAGAGGATATAAGCCCGGATTTTTTTCATTCAATGTTGATGGCGGAAGATGTGATACTTGCAAAGGAGACGGATTTGTAAAAATCGAAATGCAATTTTTGGCGGATCTTTATCTTGAATGTGATGATTGCAAAGGCACAAGATTCAAAAAAGAACTTAGAGAAGTAACTTATAAAGGTAAAAATATTGTTGATGTTTTAAATTTTACTGTTGATGAAGCAGTAGAATTCTTTTCGGGTAATGAAAGAATTTTAACATTTCTAAAAATTTTGCAAGATGTTGGCTTAGGATACATTCATCTTGGTCAACCTTCAAATACTTTGTCTGGTGGCGAAGCGCAAAGAATTAAACTTGCAAAGCATTTAATTTCTCAGCAAAAAAATAATCATACACTTTTCATTTTTGATGAACCAACAACCGGATTACATTTTGATGATATTGATAAATTATTGAAATGTTTTAATGTTCTTGTTGAAAATAAAAATTCGGTGATAATTATTGAACACAATTTAGATGTAATTAAATGTGCAGATTACGTAATTGATTTAGGTCCGGATGCTGGTGATAAAGGTGGAGAAGTAGTTGCTGTTGGAACTCCGGAAGAAATTGCGATAAATGAAAAATCAATAACCGGAAAATATTTAAAACCTTTTCTTAATTAGATTAAGTTTATTAATTCCTCACGTTTATCATTAACAAAATTTATTTTAATTGATTTAATAAATTTTATATTCTCACTTAATTTTATAATATTTTCACCTAAGTTAAAATCAAACTCAATTTCATTATAAGTATTTTCTTTTGTTAAAATTCCAACAATTACTTTTTGTTTTTCGAATGAATGAATTGAAAGTAAAAATTCTTCTTCACTTTGTTTAATTAAAATTGGATGAATATTATTTGCCGATTCTTCTTTTAACTTTTCTAAAAATGGTACCTTAACCAATACCGGATTAGAAAAATTAACCTCATTCCAAAGTCTGTCAATTTTTCCAATGTTATAATTAAATGCAAGTTTAGAAGGATTTGAAAATTTCAATTTTGCTTGTCGTTTATCAAGTGAAATTATTCTTGCAATTGTTTTAACATCAGTATTATCATACAAAACATAAAACCTAATTTGATTTGGAATTTTTAAAGCATGATTATTGTCCCAGCTTAACATTACTTCTTTTGGAGAAATTTCTTCAAATTCACAAATTAAATTTTCAGCCGGTTCTGAATTATCTAAAATTTTCCAAGGCATATTGGGTGGAAAAGCAACATCATTATAATAACTTAGTTTATTATCAATATGTTCATACCTAAAAAATGAAACTCCGGCAGCCCCAACTTTTCTACTAAAATCAATCATTTTGTTTAACTGCGGAATTACATCTTCTTTGTAAGCAGCCAAACCAAGTACAATATTTTTATTGTAAGATTTATCAACCCAATCTTTTGCTAAAATATCAAAGTGCGGATTCTTATCAAAACCCCAATAAATTTGCGGAGTTAAGTAATCAACTAATTCTTCTTTCAGCCAAGTTTCAGAATCTTGATAAACACTTGAATAACCTTCCCAACCAGTTGCACCTTTTAAATTTTTTCTAATTCCAATTGGAGTAACGCCAACTTTTAAATAAGGATTTACGGGGTTAGCATTTTCTTTAAACTTTCTTAAAATGGATGTTAAATTATTTCTTCGCCAATCATCTTTTGAAGTTTTTGAAGCGCTCGATCGAAAAAATTTATCATCACTAAAATCACTCCCGGGATATCTGAAAAAATCTAAATGAATTCCGTCAACATCATATTTTGAAGTTAGTTCAATCATCAAATCAGCAAGATAGTTTTGAACTTGATCTATACCAGGATTAAGCCAATATGATGTAGAACCATTTTCTGAATATTTCACAACCCAATTAGAATGTGCACTTCTTAAATGTTTTGGATGTTTTGCAATCCGCTCATCAGATCCAGTAAAACATCTAATCATATTTATCCAAGCGTGAACTTCCAAATTAAATTCTCTTCCCAAATCAATTGCATATTGCAAAGGATCGTAAGAAGGAATTTTACCAACGGTTCCAGTAATATATGGTGAGAAGGGTTCAATATCAGATTTATACATTACAGTTCCATTGCTTCTTACTTGGAAATAAACCGTATTGAAATTTTTCTCCTTCAAATTTCTGAACATATCACGCAATAACTTTTTTTGATATTCTTCATCAGTTGTATTTGGAGGCCAATCTAATTTTAAATTTGTTGTTAGCCAAACTGCACGGGT
>JBGSKB010000675.1:0-2938 GCA_041741395.1 Melioribacteraceae bacterium | reverse complement strand
TTGGAACAACTTTATAATTTGTTTCAAACTCGCCTTCAATATGACCAATATTGGGTTTAATTGTTATTTGTCCCGAATAAATTCTTTTTTCCGAACTTCTCTGAAGTTGAATTATACCTGTAGAATATTGAATAATTTCTTTAATGAGATTTTTAGAATTTTCATCATGAGGTAAAGAAGCAATTGAAAAAATTGTTATACTTTTTTCTTCCAACAATTCTAAAATTTGAAGATATTTTTCCGCAGAATCTAAAAAAGTATTTTGCAATAATTGATCAACAAAAATTACAGATGGATTTTTTTCATTAAGAAAATTTTTAAATGAATCAAATGATTGGAAAATTTCATCATTTTTGAGAAATAATAATTTTCCGGCTTTTATTGGTTCATCAATATTGAAATAAAGCGAAGACGCTTGGATTTCTAAATTTTTAATTCTTTGATTACTTATTAATACAGTTGTTAAATTTGACGAAATAAAATTTTCTATCATTTTTAAAGCAAGCAATGTTTTGCCCGCATTTTTTGATCCAATAATTAAATAATTTCCACCGGGATAAATTCCACCCCACTTTTGATCTAAGAATGAAAAACCGGTTAATATTTTGGAAAATTTCTGCATAAGAATATGGCTACAAACAACCTTAACTATAATAATAAATTTATGAACACTAAGAAATGGTAATAAAAGCAGATTTTGTGTGTTACTAATCACAAAATTTTACTGAAAAATTTCATTTTGAGCTAAATACGAGAAAATCTATAAATTTATTGTAGCAAAAATTAACTTTTTTAATTTGCGAAAGTTTTTTCTAAAGATTCTAAAATAAATTATTCAAAAAATTTAATTAGAATTATTTTAAACCAATTCCTGGATTTTCATTTAGCGAAATTTTACCATCAATTATTTTGATACCTTCAAATGGATCATTTTTAATTAGAAGGTTTCCATCCAAATCCGTCCAATCAACTACCGGCGATAATTGTGCAGCAGCAGAAATTGCGCAAGATGTTTCCGTCATGCAGCCAATCATTACTTTTAGATTTAATGATTTTGCCAAAATTAACATTTTATGAGCTTCTCTTAATCCGGTACATTTCATTAATTTTATATTAATTCCGGAAAAAACTCCTTTTGTTGAAATTACATCATTTAGTCTTTGAACGGATTCATCCGCAAAAATTGGCAGCGGACTTTTTTCAGTTAACCAAGCAATTTCATCAATTTTCTCTTTCGGCATTGGCTGTTCAATCATTTGCACATTTTGTTCTTTCAACCAAAAAATTAAATCGAGAGCAAATTCTTTATCTTTCCAACCTTGATTTGCATCAATAGCTAAAGGCTTATTTGTAAATTTTCTAATTGTGGAAATTAGATTTTTATCATCTTCGCTGCCTAATTTAATTTTAAGAATTTTATATGGTTCAGCTTCCGAAATTTTTTGTTTAAGAATTTCTTCATTATCAATTCCAATTGTAAAAGTTGTAAAAGGTGTTGTTGATTTATTAAATCCCCAAATTTTAAACCATGGTTTATTTAATAATTTTCCAACCAAATCATGAAGTGCAATATCCACCGAAGCTTTTGCGGCAGTATTTTTTTCATCGATATTATCAATATATGTCAAAATTTCATCCAACAAAAACGGATCTTTAAATTGTTCTAAATTTACTTTTGATAAAAATTTTGTAACAGTTTTATGTGATTCACCCAAATATGGAGGCATTGAAGCTTCGCCGTAACCAATAATTCCTTCATGCTCAATTTGTGTTAAAACCACCGGAGTTGTAGTTCGTGAATTTGTAGAAATTGTAAAAGTATGTTTAAGTTCTAAAGTATAAGGTTTAAATGTTAGTTCCATTACAGTATTCCAAACCTCTGAGGTTTTAAAATCCTCGGAGGTTTAACTCTAAACTAATTATAAAATGGATTATTTTTCACTAAATTTTCTTTGGAATCATAATTACCAATAATTCTTTTTGCTTTAATAAAAGTGTTAAATCTATATTCATTAAAATCTTCTGATTCCTTGAAAAGACTATTATATCTTACTCTTCCGGATGAATGAATATATTTCCCATCTCCAATATATAGTGCAACGTGAGTAATTTTTTCTTTTTCGGTTTGAGTTTCTTTTCTGCCAAAAAATAATAAATCGCCCGGGAGCAAATCTTTAAAATTGTTTTCTGTGCTAATTTGCTTTCCAACATTTACTTGCTGAGAAGCATCTCTTGGTAAAATAACTCCATTCATATAAAAAATTGTTTTTGTAAATCCGCTGCAATCTAAACCTTTTGATGAAGTTCCTCCCCACAAATATGGAATTCCGATAAAATTTTTGGCAGATAAAATTATTTTTTCACTTGTTGAAATTGTATCTTTTTTCCATTTCTCAAAGTTTTGAATATCTTCAAATTTGACAAATCCTTGACGCAAGTCCGGAAACTCAATTTTGATAAATTCTTTGGTTGTATCAATCGATTTTAAAACATTTCCCAAAACCAAATCAGAAATCATTTCACTTTCTGATGAAGGATTTTTATAAACTGTTGAATAATTTTTATTAACAATTACTTTTTCACTTTTTTTCCAATTTTCGGCTTCGATTTCATTTGCTAAAATAATTCCGTCTTCATCAACCCAAGAAATATATTTATCGGGAGTTTGAATTAAAAACCAATCGTTTTCCGTTTTAAGAACATTTACCACTGTTCCCAATAAACTTTGTGTAGCTAATTCTGTAGAATGTTGCGGATTTGTTCTAAGATTTGCAACTGATAAATTTACTATTCCAAATTTTTTATCTCCAAGATTTTTATCCGGTAAAACATTCAAATTTATTTCAGCTTCCAAATCATTAATTTTTAATTGATAAATCAATTCGTTTTTTGCTTCATTATTATCTGTTTCTCCGGATATAAAAACTTTTCCATCTTT
>JBGSKB010000674.1:0-2942 GCA_041741395.1 Melioribacteraceae bacterium | reverse complement strand
TTATGGGAAAAGAAGAATTAACCATTTCTGAAGCAAACACAATGTTAAACAAACATAGCGGTTTAGTTGGAATAAGTGGTGAAAGCAGCGATATGCGCGAAATTGAACAAGCTGTTGCTGAAGGTGATAAAAAAGCTACTTACGCATTCGATGTTTTTACTTACAGAATTAAAAAATATGTCGGCGCTTACGCAGCAGCTATGGGCGGATTAGATGCTTTAGTTTTTACCGGCGGAATTGGAGAAAATTCTGTAAAAGTTAGAAAAGATGTTTGTCACGATTTAGAATTTTTAGGAATTGAATTAGATGATGAATTAAATAGTAACGCAAAATGTGAAGCAATAATTACAAAACAAAATACAAAAGTTAAAGTTTTAAGAATTCCTACAAATGAAGAATTAGTTATAGCAATGGATACTGAACAAATTGTTAAAGGAAATCTTTAAGGATATAAATTTGGATTTTCAATTAAAAAATAAAATTGTATTAGTTACTGCCGCAAGCACGGGTATTGGCAGAGCTATTGCTGAATTATTTTTATTTGAAGATGCAAAAGTGGTAATTTGTTCCAGCAATATTGCTAAACTTGAAAAAACTTCAAAAGAAATAAAAGAAAAATTCAACAAGGAAATTTTATTCCATAAATGTGATATAAACAATTTGGATGAGATTGAAAAAACTATTTCCTATGTTGAAAGTAATTTAGGTTCTATTGATATTCTTGTAAATAATTGCGGCGGACCAATTCCCGGTTATTTTGAAAATTTAACTGAAGAAAATTGGGATTTTGCATTCGAACAAGTTTTAAAAAGTTCAGTAAGATTTACAAAATTAGTCCTTCCCAATATGAAAGAAAAAAAGTGGGGAAGGATTATTAATATAACATCAATTTCTGTTAAACAGCCGATTGATAATCTTTTACTTTCAAACTCATTTAGAAGTGCGGTTACAGCTTTTGCAAAAACTTTATCAAACCAAGTTGGGCAATTTAATATTACCGTAAATAATGTAGCTCCCGGTTTAACATTAACTGGCAGACTTGAAGAACTCGTAAAAGTTATGGCAAAGGAAGCAAATATTCCTAAAGAAGAAATGCTTACTAAAATGGCTAACGAAATTCCTTTAAAAAGATTGGCAAAACCGGAAGAAATTGCCTCAGCAGTAATTTATTTATCATCTGAAATTGGCGGATATATTAATGGTCAAACAATTGTTGTTGATGGCGGATTTAATAAATCTACATACTAATTAATAATTTTTGTCATTCCGGGAAAGGTTAAACTAATATTATAAAAATTAAAAATTCTTGAAGTTTTATCTTAATCTTACTCCTAATCTTAATCTCTTTTAAAGATTAAGAAAAAGATTAAGAATAATCGCAAAAAAAAATAAATTTTCCTCATAAGAAGAGGACGTTCAAATGATAAAAGAAATTGATCTTTCCGTAACTCCGGATTTTATTCATGATTACGACTTTCTAAAAAAGCTTTCCGCAGAAAAACTCAAATTAAATTTTAATGAAATTGATTCTGTTCTAATTTTAAAAAGATCAATAGATTCTAGAAGAAAACCAATTTTTCACATTAAAGTAAATGTGTTTATAAACGAATCTCCTCAAATTTTTCAACCCAAATTTTGCTTTAACAAAGTTTCAGAAAAAAGAAAAGTGATAATAATTGGAAGCGGACCAGCCGGACTTTTTGCAGCAATAAAATTAATTGAATTGGGAATCAAACCAATTATTTTTGAAAGAGGTAAAAATGTTCGAGATAGAAGGTTTGATTTAAAATCAATAATGCAGAACGGAATTGTTAATGAAAATTCTAATTATTGTTTTGGTGAAGGCGGAGCGGGAACTTACAGCGATGGCAAACTTTATACTCGTTCTAATAAAAGAGGAAATGTTGGCAGAATAATTGATTTGTTAATTTATCATGGTGCAAATTCTGAAATTAGTATTGATGCTCATCCTCATATTGGTTCAAATAAACTTCCCAAAATTATTCAAAATATTAGAGAAACAATTATTAATTGTAATGGAGAAATTAATTTTAATTCACAAGTAACTGATTTTATAATTTCCGATAAAAAAATTAAGGGAGTGATTGTAAATAATTCGGAAGAATTTTTTGCGGATTCTGTAATAGTTGCAACTGGTCATTCTGCAAGAGACATTTATGAAATTTTTAAAAAAAATAATTTAAAATTAGAATCAAAACCATTTGCAATTGGAGTAAGAATTGAACATCCTCAAGCTCTGATTGATTCAATTCAATATCATTCAAAAATCCGACACGAAAATTTACCGGCAGCAAATTATAATTTGACTTGTCAAATTGATAAAAAAGGTGTTTACTCTTTTTGCATGTGTCCCGGTGGAATTATTATTCCAGCCTCAACAAACCAAGAGGAATTAGTTTTAAATGGAATGTCGGTTTCCAAAAGAAATTCACCTTTTGCAAATAGCGGTTTGGTTGTTGAAGTAAATGAAAATGATTGGAAACATTTAAGTCATTTTAAAGAATTTGCTGGATTAAAATTTCAGCATGAAATTGAAAAATTAGCATTTAAATTTGGAGGAGGAAATCAAACAGCACCGGCTCAAAGAGTTACAGAGTTTGGGAAGAATAAAATTTCGCAAAATTTATTAAAATCATCATATGTACCTGGATTAATTTCAGCAAATTTAAATGTACTTTTTCCTAAGCAAATTTCAGAAAGTCTAAAAAAATCCTTATTTGAATTCAACAAAAAAATGAAAGGTTATTTTACGGAAGAAGCTCAAATATTAGCTGTTGAATCAAGAACAAGTTCGCCAATTAGAATTCCAAGAGATAAAGAAACACTTATGCACATTGATGTTGAGGGATTATTTCCAGCCGGAGAAGGCGCTGGTTATGCCGGCGGAATTGTTTCCGCCGCAATTGATGGAGAAAGATGTG
>JBGSKB010000673.1:0-1655 GCA_041741395.1 Melioribacteraceae bacterium | reverse complement strand
TTGTCATACAAAACGGACACGCTGAAGCTACAGTTTCTGCTCCAGTTGAAATAGCTTCTTCCGTTCTATTAATATTAATTTTTGTTCCTTCGGTTTCTTCCAAAAACATTCTTCCACCACCGGCTCCACAGCAAAAACCTTTATCTTTATTTCTATCCATTTCCAATAATTCTAAACCGGAAATTGAATTTAAAGAATTTCTTGGAGAATTGTAAATTTGATTATATCTGCCAAGATAACATGAATCATGATAAGTTACTTTAGAATTTACCGAATTTTCTTTTAATTTTATCTTTCCTTCATTAATTAAATTTTCTAAAACTTCCGAATGATGATAAACTTCAAAATTTCCGCCAAACTGAGGATACTCTATTTTTAATGAATTATAACAATGCGGACAACCAGTAACAATTTTTTTAACTTTATAAGAATTTAATGTTTCAACATTTTCTTGCATCATCATTTGAGCTAAATATTCATTGCCTAATCTGCGAGCTGTGTCTCCATTACATTTTTCTTCAGTTCCTAAAATTCTAAAATCAACACCGGCTTTTTTGAATAATTCAGCAATTGCTTTTGATACTTTTTGATATCGTGAATCATAACTTCCCGCACATCCTACCCAAAATAAATATTCGCAATTGGGATCTTCAGCCATAGTTTTAACATTTAAACCTTCTGCCCAATTTGCTCTATCTTGGTGATTAAAAGCCCACGGTGTAAAATTTGTCTCCAAATTTTTAAATACCGGATTTAATTCATTCGGAAATTCAGATTCCATCAAAACTAAATTTCTGCGCATATCAATAATTGTATCGAGATGTTCAATAGTTACGGGACATTCTTGCATACAAGCTCCGCAAGTTGTACAAGCCCAAAGTTCTTCCGGAGTAATATAATTGTGAATTAGTGTTTTTTCTATAATTTCAGTGTTTTCAGATTTTTCCAAAAGTAAGGGTGCTTTTTCAACTGTTCTTTTTCTAACATTAATTATAATTTCTCTCGGCGAAAGTAATTTTCCGGTTGTGTTTGCGGGACAAGAATCAGAACATCTTCCGCATTCAGTGCAAGTGTAACCATCAAACATTTGCTTCCAAGATAAATGATCAACGTCTGCAGCGCCATATTGTTCAATTGTTTCATCTTCCAAATTAATTTTCTTTAACTCAAATTTTTTATTTCCCAATTTTTCAAAATATACATTTGGAATTGATGCAAAAACATGCAAATGTTTTGAGTAAGGAAGAAAATTCATAAATCCGAAAATTGTTAAAATGTGAATCCACCAAAATATTTCATACCAAGTTGATGAATTTTCTGATGATTGAAATAAGAATGGCGCAAGAGCAGAACTAACAGGTCGAACTGCCCAATTTTCTAAAATAAAATTATTGTTCGCAAGATTAGCTGTATTTTGTCCGAACATAGAAATTACAACAACAAGAATAAGAGAAAGTACAATTGTTGCATCAAGTAAACTTTCTTTACCGTGTTCCAACCTTTTTACTTTCTGAATGTATCTTCTGTAAAGTGCAAACAAAACTGCAAAAATTACAAGAACTCCAAAAATATCTTGAGTTAAAGTGATGATTGAAAAAATTGGTCCAAGAAAACCGAGTGTAAATTCCGAATAAAATCCTTGTAGAATTGATTCT
>JBGSKB010000672.1:0-1785 GCA_041741395.1 Melioribacteraceae bacterium | reverse complement strand
GATGCAATTGTTAACTCGGAAATGAAAGAGTATAAATTCCCAATTATATCGGGTGGAAATTCGATAGGCAATTTAATTATTACAAGCCATTCATTAGAAATTCTTGACAAAGTTAATAGTCTCTTAAAAAATGTTTCGTTTGTTTTTGGTTTAGGAGTGTTATTACTAATTGTAATAATGTGGTTAACATCAAAGAAGATTATAATAAAACCTCTAAAGGAAATAGAAATTATAGCTAAAGAAGTAGCATGCGGTAATGTTGAATTAGAAATGAAAACCAGCAGAGTTGATGAAATTGGATCACTTCAAAATAGATTTTCTGAGATGGTTGCTTCAATAAAAAATCAATCAATTGCTGCCGAAAAAATTGCTGGTGGAAATTTAGAAGTAACAATTCCTTTGAGATCAGAAAAAGATATTTTATCAAAAAGTTTAAATAAAGTAATTGAAAGTTTAAAATGTTTGGTAAAAGAAGTAAAGATGTTATCAGAAGCCGGGGTGCAAGGAAATTTAAATATTAGGGGAAATTCATCTAAATTTGAAGGAGGCTATAAAAATATCATTTGTGGTGTAAATAGTACATTAGATTCAGTAATAAATCCAATAAAAGAAGGCGCAAAAGTATTATCCAAAATGGCGGCAAAAGATTTTACTGCATCGGTTTCAGGCGATTATCAAGGTGATCATAAAATTATTGTTGAAAGCATTAATGAAGTTGCAAAAGCCTTAAACAAGGCATTTTCAGAAATAAACCTTACAGTTAACGAAACATTTACTGCAACAAATCAGATTTCATCAAGCGCTGAAGAAATGGCTGCCGGTGCACAAGAACATAGTTCGCAGATCAGTGATGTGGCTACAGCAGTTGAACAAATGACCGTTACTATTTCCGAAACCTCAGCTCATATTGTTAAAACTAATGAAGTTGCAAAAGAATCAAAAGAATTTGCAAATAATGGACAAATTATAATTAACAACACAATTAAAGGAATGGAAAAAATTGAATCCGTTGTAAAAGAAGCAAGCACAATAATTTCTGAACTTGGAAGCAGCAGTATTCAAATTGGACAAATTATTCAAGTAATTAATGATATCGCTGATCAAACAAATCTACTTGCACTAAATGCTGCAATAGAAGCAGCAAGAGCCGGAGATCATGGAAGAGGATTCGCAGTTGTTGCTGATGAGGTTAGGAAATTAGCCGAAAGAACTACTAAAGCCACAGAAGAAATTGAAGAAATGATTAAAAAAATTCAGTTTGATAGTGAAAATGCCGTTAATGCAATTAAGAAAGGTAATGAAGAAGTATCAAATGGAATGCAATCTGTTATTAGTGCTGGTGAATCCATGAAAGAAATCGTGGTTTCATCTGATAAAGTATTGGAAATTTCAACACAAGTTGCTTCCGCTAGTGAGGAGCAATCTATCACTGTGCAGCAAATTAGTAAAAATATTGATGCAATCAATTCTGTTTTGCAGGAATCTGCGTTGGGGGTGCAGCTTGTTGCAAAAGCAACAAATGATTTAAATAATCTTACAGATCGATTACAAGTAATGACATCTGAATTTAAACTATCATTTAAAGATGAAGATCTAATAAAAGTTCAAAAATCAAAAAAAGAGTTTTTTGAAAAAGCTTATTAACTTAAAGCGAGTTAAAATTTTACGCAGCTTAATTTTAAGTGTTATAAACTAGTAATTTGTCGCTTCAAAATTTCTTGTGGAATTATAAATCCTGCTTATTGAATTAATTTATAGGCAGGATTTTTTATTTCCATCAATCAA
>JBGSKB010000671.1:0-3544 GCA_041741395.1 Melioribacteraceae bacterium | reverse complement strand
AAAAGAAGATTTGATCTTATACCTAATCTTGTTGAAATAGTAAAAAAATATATTAAATAATTAAATTTGTAGGAATATCGCTACAGAACACATCTTTTAAATTCTACAAAATATTGGCATTCTCTGCTATACCTAATTATTCAAATTAGATTTACTTTGTATTAGAATAAAAATAATAGTATTTAAAAATTATGAACAGTGAAATTGTAATTGTACATGACAAATTAACATTGGTTATGCAAACTGTATTTAAAATTATCAAAACTATATTCCATTCCAATCCATTGTTATTGGATTATCAAAGTATTATAAATGATGAAAGAAATATTATTCCAAAATTATTATTAGTTGATCATACAATTTTTAACAAAAATATAAATTTTGAAATTGAGCAATTGAGAAACAACTTTCCCAATGCATCAATTATTGTAATTTCATTAGATAACAACCAATTTTTTGAAAACATCATATCAAAATTAGATTTTATTGAATTATTAAATATCTGGAATTGTAATCAATCTATTGCACAACTTATTGCAACTCGAGTTGAAAACAAATTAAATATTAAAAGATTTAATTAATAAAAAATAAGACTATGAAAAATTTAAACATTCTAATTATTAATAATAGTTCGGCTGAGAAAAAAACAATTATTGATTCTATTAATTCAATAAATCATTTTTCGTATAGTATTTCTGAAACATCAAATCTTGAAAATTTACAAACATTAATTTCAAATTCTAGAATAGATATTATTCTATTAAGTCCCAGAATTGCTGGGTGGAATGGAATAAGTTCTTATCAAAAACTTGAGAAGGAATTTCCGAATATTGGTAAAATTATAATTATTGATAATGTGGATGATCCAATACTTGAAATACTTTTAAACAATTCCTCAAGTAATTACTTATTAATTGATAAATATAGTAAGGATGAATTTTTTAAAACAATAAATTCAGTTGCGCAATGGAAAAACAATTTTGAAGAAATTAATAGCAGAAAAAGTTTTTTTCAGGCAACTATAGATTCTTTAAATGAATTAATTACAATTGTTGATGAAAATGGGTTTATTATTTATGTTAATAATTCTTGGAGAAAATTTGCAGCATCATTTTTTGGAATTGATGATTTTGGAATTGGAATAAAATATATAGAATTAATTACCAATATTTCGGATGATGAATATGCTTTAAGTATTACAGAAGCAGCAATTAAAGATATTTTAAACCTTGAGAAAATAAATTTTAATATTGAATTACCATTCAAGATAAATGAAAATAAATTATGGTATTCTCTAAATTTAACTTCATTTTCAGAAAACGGATCAAAAAGAATTGTAGCGGCACATCAAAATATCACTCACTTAAAAGAAGCTGAAAAAGACAAAAAAACTAGTGAAAAAGTTTTTAGGCATTCAATTGACTTTTTATTCATGAGCGGTTTTGATGGTTACTTAAAGGAATTTAATTCAACTTGGACGAAAATATTAGGTTGGAAAAATAAAGAACTTCTCTCTAAACCATGGATTGAATTTATTCACAAAGATGATATTGACAGTACAATAAACATACTAAATAGTAAAATAACCGGAACAGAGTGTATTCAATTTACTAATCGTGTGATGTGTCAAGATAACACTTTCAGATGGTTATCTTGGAATTTATATTCCTATCCGCAAGACAATATTTTATTTGGAGTTGCTCGAGATATTACAGATAACAAGAGAATTGAATTAGAATTAATACAGAGTCAAAAGAATGCCGAAAAATCAGATAGACTAAAATCAGAATTCCTAACACAGATATCACACGAAATTAGAACCCCATTAAATTCGTTGTTAGGTTTTGCATCATTAATTAAGTTGGATCTTGGAGATGAAATTACACAAGATTTATCCGAATCTCTTCTCCACATGGATTTAGCTGGAAAAAGAATTTTTAGAACAATAGAGCTTTTAATTAAAATTTCTGAATTACATACTGATAATTATGAAACTGAGTTTTGCAATGTAAATATATTAGAACTTTTAGAAAAAATTGTGAGTGAATATAAGCCAATTGCTGATCAGAAGAATTTACCGTTGAAATTAATAAATTCAATTAGCGATGCGAATTTAGTCTTAGATAAAAAATCTATAATTGATGTTTTCAGTAATCTTGTTGATAATGCACTAAAATTTACTAGAAAAGGGTCGGTAATAATTCAAGTTAAACAAACTTTATTCAATAAAGTATCGGTTTCTATTATTGATACTGGAATAGGTATTTCTGAAAAATTTATCAGTTATATGTTTGATCCTTTTTCACAAGAGACTGCCGGTTATACAAGAATGTTTGATGGCAATGGCTTAGGTCTTTGTTTGGTTAAGCAATATTGTGATCTAAATAAAGTTGAAATATTTGCAAGCAGTGAAAAGGGAGTAGGATCAAATTTCACATTAATTTTCAATAAAATAAAATTAGAACAATCCATTTAAAATGGATTGTTTAAGAGCGAGGTGCAGTTGGGGGAATTGCTTCCTCACTTTGTTTCTTAAATTATATAAAGAACGATAAAATAAATTTTGGTTGACTTTAATGCGCGAATAATATCTAAAAATATTAGTTTATTAAAAAATTAGAAACTCTTTAAAAATTTAAATTATTTTAAGAATGATAAAACAAAAGGTGAAGCTGTTATATGCAACTTCACCTTAACTATTAGAAAATTATTTTAACAATATTGCTTTTTTAATATCAACGAAATTTCCAGAAGTTAGTTTGTATAAATATACGCCGCTCGCTAAAAATGATGCATCCCATTCAAATTCATAATTTCCACTTTTAAGATTATTTGATATCAGAGTTACAATCTCTTCACCTATTAAATTATAAACCTTCAATTCAGTGTAATTGTTTTCGGGAATACTAAAACCAATATTTGTTTTGGGATTAAATGGATTTGGATAATTTTGATTTAGTTTAAACTCATTTGGTAAACCTGGTTTCTTTTCTTCAATTAAATCTGTAATTCTATCTCCGCTTGATGGAGTAATTGTACCTTTTGATGCAATATATTCAGACACAACTTGAAATTCCGTAACATCCTGATATAAGAAAATATCCGTTACATTTATTCCTAAAAATTGCTGAAGAAATCCTAAAACAAATTCATTTGCGGTAACTGAATAAACGCTTTCTAATTCAATTGGATTGCCATTAACCAAAACATATGTTACTCTTTCGTATGGATTATTTGCTAATTCAAATCCATAGTTAAGTCCTGAAACTTGAATTAAAAATTCATCATTTTGTTCAATACTTGATAAACCAAATTCTAAACCGGTAATAATATCAAGTCCGGTCATTTTAAATGTTACTAGTCTGTATCCCAAACCGTTTACAGTATTGAATCCATATCCAATTGTTCTAAAAACATCATCCGCAACAATTGGTCCTTTATAAATTGGCTGAGCAGTTGATCCACCGGGCTCAATTGCAATATCGGTTCCGGTTTTATCTCTAAATGAATCAGTTACTAAATTACCAATCGGAGTATCTGAATA
>JBGSKB010000670.1:0-3257 GCA_041741395.1 Melioribacteraceae bacterium | reverse complement strand
ATTCAAGACGAATTTGGATATTTCTGGGTCGGAACTGATGGAGGTGGAATTGCTCGTTATGACGGCAAAAAATTTCTTACAATAACTGAAAAAGAAGGATTATCATCAAATTACTGTTATTTTATTTTGGAAGATAATCATAAACTCTACATTGGTACTGTGAATGGTTTATCAATTTTAGACAATAGTAAATTCAAAAATGAAAATAAAATAAAATTTAGATATTTAACCAAAAATGAAGGAATTCCAAACAAGGAACTTAACCAGAAAGCATATTTTAAAGATAGCAATGGATATTTGTGGTTTGGGACTCAAAACGGTGTAATTAAAATTAATCCTAATAAAGAAGCGCTTGATGAAAATCCTTCAGTTTTTCTTACAAATGCTAAAGTTTCAGATGGACAAAATGAAATACCGTTTAAACCTTTTAATCAAAATGAACTTGATTACAATCAAAACAACATTTCGTTTGAATTTTATAGTATCTCTTTTGCCAAACCGGAAGAAACGATTTTTGAAATTAAATTAGAAGGAATTGAAGATCACTGGTCAGAAACCAAAGAACATACCGTAACTTATAGAGCACTTCCTCCCGGAAATTATAACTTTTGGGTTCGTGCAAGAAATAGCGATAATGTTACAGGTCAAGCAAGAATTTTAAGTGAATTTTCAATTTCACCTCCGTTTTATAAAACTTGGTGGTTTATAACATTATTAGTTTTAAGTATTCTTGGTTCTGCGTATTACAGTTATTATTATAAAACTTTGCAAGTTCAAAAAAGAAATGAGGCTCTTGAAGGAATGGTTAGAAAAAGAACAAGCGAACTTGAAATTGAAAAAAATAAAAGTGAAGAACTGCTTCTCAATATTTTACCGGCAAGTTTGGTAAATGAATTAAAAATAAACGGCAGAGTAAAACCAAGAAAATTTACAAATGTTTCAATTTTATTTACGGATTTTAAAGCATTTACATATACAACAAGCGTACTTCCGCCGGAAGAATTAGTTAATGAATTGAATGATATTTTTAAAAGTTTTGATAAATTAATTGATAAATATGGTTTGGAAAAATTAAAAACTATTGGCGATTCTTATATGGCAGCTTGCGGAATTCCAAATGAAGTTGAAGATCATGCTGTTAGAATTGTTTATGCTGCAATTGATTTCCAACGATTAATTAAGGAAAGAAATAAAACTTCAGGAATAAAATGGGAAATGCGTTTGGGAATTCATTCCGGCAGCGTCGTTGCTGGAGTTGTAGGAACCAAAAAGTTTACTTATGATATTTGGGGAGATACTGTAAATATAGCAAGTAGAATGGAAAGTTCAGGGGA
This sequence comes from Melioribacteraceae bacterium, assembly GCA_041741395.1. Taxonomy (GTDB): domain Bacteria; phylum Bacteroidota; class Ignavibacteria; order Ignavibacteriales; family Melioribacteraceae. The sequence continues at coordinate 1,923 of JBGSKB010000670.1, read as the reverse complement.
GCCCGGAGAAATTAATATTTCCGGATATACATATATGTTAGTTAGAGATCATTTTGAATGCGAATACCGCGGAAAAGTTGATACAAAAGGTAAAGGAAGTATTGATATGTATTATGTTAAAGGTTTGAATAGAGAAAATATTATTCTTAAAAATAAAACATCGCAAAAACCGCAAGTCCAATTTAAACATATCGGTTAAAACTACGATTATAAATTATATTACTAATAATTTATAAACTATATTCAAAACTTGACTTCTCATATTATTCCTTTTAATTGAATATCGGTAATATTTACATCTTTGAGGACAATAATGAAATTATCTGTAAAATTTACATTTTTACTATTATTTAACTTTTCTATTCTATTAATAAACGCGCAGGATTCCAACAATGTAAATTATAGTTTGTGGTTGGAGAAACCTGTGTCCTTTGGTACTATAGATACAAAAGTTGATGAAGGTTCATTTAAAGAAGGTGAAGGATTTATAGTTCCGGCAACAAAACTTCCATCCAGTCCAATTGATTTTTCAATTTACCAAGATTTATATAATGCATTAACCGGTGGAATTTTTTGTCTTGATTATGGTGCATTAGATAATGATATAATAATGAAAATTTTTATCAGAAATTTAAAACCAAGCGGCGGAACTTATTTAGATATGGGGATTGACGATGATACCTTATTCTCATATTTTGAAATAAGAATTTGGGAACTACCCGATTCAAATTTTTATCCAGAAGAGGCAAGCTACTATTTTAATGAAGGATATTTCGCACATTTTTCACTTCCTAAATCAGAAAATCTTAAGAACTTTTTAAATTTAACCGGAATAGGTATTTATGATAGTCTCGCATTTGCATTTTTAGAAGAAGAAACAATAGATTCCAAAAAAGTTGATGATTGGAATATTGAAGGAATTCAAACATTTGAAACCGAAGATTCGGTAAAATTTAAAGCAATACATCTTTCCCGTATTGGCGGTGGACGTAAAAGAGCAATTGCAAATCCAAATAAAACTGATACAACTTTAGGAATTAAAATAAATCAGTTAGATGGAATTCCGCAAAATTTTGAACTTTATCAAAATTACCCAAATCCTTTTAATCCAAGTACAACAATTAAATTTTCAATTTCGAATGAACAAAACAAATATTCCTCAAATGTAGTTTTAAAGGTTTATGATATTCTTGGAAGTGATATTGCCACACTATTAAATGAAAAAAAACGTTCCGGAATTTATGAAATAACTTTTGACTCACATTCTTTAATTGGAAACAAAGAAATTACAAGCGGAATTTACTTTTACACCATGCAAGTTGATGGTCAGAGATTTACACGAAAAATGATTCTTACGAAATAAATTTTTTTAGGTACTAAGATGAAATATATAAAGCTGTGTTTACAAATTTTAATATTAATGATTTCTATAATTTTTAATGCATGTTTTGATAAACCAGATGAATTTGTATCTCCAACTTGGGATGTTGAATTAAATATTCCAATTACGAAAAAAGAATTTACACTTTTAGAAATTGTTGAAAAGGATAGTTCATTTCTTAAATCTTCACAAGATCCGGAAACATTAGGATTAATTTATTTTGGCGATTCACAATCAATAAATACTGTTAAAATAGAAAATCAATTATTTCTTAATGCTTTTGAAACTCATTATTCCCAAAAACTTGGAACAGTTAAAATTAATATTCCAATTCCAACTGCAACCAATATTAGAGTTGAAGAATGGGCTGAAGATGTAACCAGCGGTTCAACACAAGTATTTCCTGAACAAGAGGGAAACGTTACTTTAGATATAGAAGGAATTAAAACGGTTGAAAAAATACTTTTGGAAGAAGGTGAGCTTAAATTAGTAATATTTAATAATCTTCCTGTGGATATTGTTTTAAGAGGAATTTTAATTAG
>JBGSKB010000669.1:0-5105 GCA_041741395.1 Melioribacteraceae bacterium | reverse complement strand
GTTACGCATTAACAAGAAATAAAATGATTTGTTTGGATATGGGACATTTTCATTTATCAGAAAATGTTGCAGATAAAATTAGTTCGGTATTGCAATTCTCGAATGAAATTTTATTTCATGTAAGTCGTGCGGTTAGATGGGATAGTGATCACATTCCAATTCTTAATGATCAACTTTTAGAAGTTGCATCGCAAATAATTAGATATAATTTGGATAAACGTACTAATATTGCGTTAGATTTTTTTGATGGTTCAGTTAATAGAATTGGGGCTTATGTTCTTGGAATTAGAACAACATTAAAAAGTTTTCTAATTGCTTTACTTGAACCGGCAGAAAAAATTAATTCATTTGAAAAAAGTGAAAATAATATCGGTAGATTAGCTTTAATGGAAGAAGCAAAGTTTCATCCTGTTGGGGCAGTTTGGGATTATTATTGTCACAGTAATAATGTTCCAACAGAATCAGAATGGCTAAAAGAAGTAAATAAATATGAACAAAATGTTTTGAAAAATAGATTATAGTATTTTACTCATCTTAAATCTGAGGTTATTTAATGGCTCAAAAATCTATTAAAGATAATCTGAATTCTGTTGAAGAATTTGAAAGACAGCCGGTTCCGGAAAATAAACTAAAAAGTTGGAAGAGTTTTTTAGGGATGTATGCCGGAGAACATACTGCTGGTACTGAATTTGTAATTGGTCCTTTGTTTGTTGCACATGGAGTTACCGCTGGAGATTTAATCTTTGGGTTATTAGTCGGAAATTTACTTGCTGTATTAAGTTGGGCATTTTTAACCGGACCAATTGCAGTTAAAGAAAGGATTACTTTATATTTTTTATTGGAAAAAATAAATGGTAAAAAACTTACAACAATTTACAATTTAGTAAATGCTTTGATGTTTTGTTTTTTAGCCGGATCAATGATTGCAGTTTCTGCAACAGCAGTTGGAATTCCGTTTGACCTTCAAATGCCAACATTAAATGATTGGCTCCCGAATAGTTTTGGATGGATTGTTGCTGTAATATTAGTTGGATCCTTAACTACTATTGTTGCAATGTTTGGTTATGATCTAGTCTCTAAAGTTGCAAATATTGCAGCTCCATGGATGATTTTAATATTCTTAAGTTCAGCAATTGCAGTACTTCCAGAACTTGAAATTCACTCTTTATCAGATTTTTGGGAAAAAGCAAATTTAACAATTTGGACTGGCAAACCTTTAGAAGGACAAAGCCAATTTAATTTTTGGCATATCATGTTTTTTGCTTGGTTCGCAAATATGGCAATGCATATTGGTATGGCGGATTTATCAATTTTAAGATATGCAAAAAAATGGTATTACGGATTTAATTCCGGCGCTGGAATGTTTGTTGGCCATTATCTTGCTTGGATGGCTTCGGGAATTCTTTATGCTTTATTTTTGAAGGAATCAAATTTTAGTAATGAGTTTGCACCCGGACCAATTGCTTTTCGAGCTGCCGGATTTGCCGGTGCATTAACGGTTATAATTGCTGGGTGGACAACCGCAAATCCAACAATTTATCGTGCTGGCTTAGCTTTGCAAGCTATTCGTCCCAAATGGAAAACTTGGAAAGTTACTATGGTAGTTGGAATTATTACAACAATTGCCTCAATGTTTCCGGCATTAGTAATGAAACTTTTAGATTTTGTTGCTTTGTACGGATTAATTTTAATGCCTATGGGCGCAATAATTATGATGGATTTTTATATAATTCCAAAACTGGGACTAAAAAGATATTATGCAGAAACATTTCATAAAACTTTTAGTGTTTCCGGTGCTTTAGCTTGGGTCTTAACATTAGTATTTAGTCTTATATTAAATTTATCTTTTGGAGTTGAAATATTTTTTCTCGGTCTTCCCGGTTGGTTTGTTGCATCTGCAATATTTATAATTAGTAGTTATATAATTCAAAAGAAAGAATTAAGGTAGGTGAATTTGATGAAATTATTAATAAAAATTATTTCAATGGTAAGTCTAGTTGCTTGTATTCTACCTTCAATATTAGTATTGAATAATGTAATTACTTTAGAGCAAAATAAATTTGTTATGATGTTGGGAACTATTTTATGGTTTTTAACTTCACCTTTTTGGATGAATAAAAAAATCTAGAAATATTATTTCAAATATTTTCTTAAGTCTTAAGAATATAATCCAAAGAAAAATCTTCTAAATGAAAAACTCATTTGCATTTCACATAATGACCAAACCTACCGGTCCTTTGTGTAATCTTGATTGTACATATTGTTTTTATTTGGAGAAAGAAAAAATTTATCCAAATACAAAACATTGGTCAATGAATTATGAAGTTTTAGAAAACTATATTAAACAATACATTTCAGCTCAATCTGTAAATGAGATTACCTTTTCATGGCAAGGCGGAGAACCGACAATCCTTGGAATTGAATTTTTTCAAAAAGCAATTGATTTGCAAAAGAAATATTCGAATGGAAAAAATATTTTCAATTCATTTCAAACCAATGGAATTTTATTAAATGATGATTGGGGAAAAATTTTATCAGAAAATAATTTTCTTGTCGGAATTTCAATTGATGGACCAAAAGAAATTCATGATAAATATAGAGTATTTAAAGGAGGACAAAATTCATTTGATCAAGTTTTAAATGGAATTTCAATATTAAAAAAACATAATGTAGAGTTTAACACTTTAACTTGTGTGCAAAAAGATAATTCATTAAAACCTTTGGAAGTTTATAATTTTCTTAAAGAAATCGGAAGCGGATTTATTCAGTTTATTCCAGTTATTGAGCGGAGAACAAAATCTAAAAATACAAATGTACTTGAACTCATTTCGCCAAATTATACTGGTGATGCTGAAATAACCGAATGGTCTGTTGAATCATTGCAATATGGAAAATTTCTTTCTGCAATTTTTGACGAATGGGTTAAGAATGATGTCGGAAAAATTTTCGTTCAGATATTTGATTTAAGTCTGGAATCTTGGATTGGAGAACAGCCGAGCCTTTGCGTTTTCAGAGAAACTTGCGGAAGTGCAATGGCTCTTGAACATAACGGAGACTTGTATTCTTGCGATCATTATGTTTATCAGGAAAATAAATTGGGAAATATAATGACGGAAGCATTAGAAAAGTTGGTTGATTCAAATAAGCAATTAAAATTTGGTCTGGATAAAAAAATAAATTTGACAAAGTATTGTAGAAATTGTGAATTTCTATTTGCTTGCAATGGTGAATGTCCAAAACATCGCTTTATAAAATCACCAGACGGAGAAGGTGGATTAAATTATTTATGCGCAGGATATAAATATTTTTTTAGTCATATTGATCCGTATATGAAATTTATGGCAAATGAATTACTAAATGAAAGACCACCCGCTAACGTTATGAATTGGGCAAGGAATAAAAAACAAATACCCCAATAATCTGAAGTTAATCATTATTATACTTTCGTTTAACAAATTATAATATTAATATTCAGAAAATCATTTTGATAAAAAATTGTTTCAACTAATATGAGTTGAAATTTTGAATATTATTGATTTAGAAAACGAAAGAATTAAGTTAATTCAAAAATTAAATGAAAATTTTAATGATAGAATTAAACTTTTTCTTATTTCTGATTATTTTGAATTAGTTCTTTCAACAAAAAATAAAAGTGTAATTGAAGCGTTTACCGCCGAATTTATTGGACTTTTTTCATCACTTTTGCAAAATACAATCCCTCAATTTTTAAGACCGGAATACTTCTCTAAAATAATTAAACTTTCTCAAGAGTTAAAAGATCATATTTCTATTGATGAATTTAGAAATTCTCTATCAAATTCAATTGAAATATTTTCAAACAATTTTACGAATTTGCAAAAAAAATTAGAAGGTGAAGTTTTACAAAATCAAGAAAGTAAAATAAAATTTCCGGTATTGGAACATTTTGAAAAGGGGAAAGTTCTACTTGGCGGATTTATTGAATCAATTACAATTGCCTTAAAAGTTAGTAACGAAAAGAATAAATTTATAATTGTCCCAAGCAATTCGAATCTTGAAAAAAAGCTTTCCGAGCAAATTAATTTATCATGGAATTGTGCTATAAATTATTTGAAGACTTTCGTAAAGTTAAAATCAAAATTTTACGAAGTTATTATTCAATTCGATCAAAAATCCGGAAATTATATTGGAAATTCATTTGGAACTGCTTTAACAATTTTGTTCATTCAAAATTTACTTGATGTAAATAATGCCGGATATAAAATAAAAATTAAACCGGGAATTGTTTTAACCGGTGGAATAAATGAGAAATATGAAATACTTTCTGTAAGTGATGAAATTGTTGAAAAGAAAACTGAACTTGTTTTTTTTTCAACAGAACAGAATTTTGTCGTTCCAAAAATTGATGAACTTTCAGCACTTATAAAATTGAAGAATTTACAAAAAGAATTTCCAAGACGAAAATTTTCAATTATTGCTGTTGAGAATTTGGAAGATTTGTTTAACCGAAGAAATATTATTGAAATTAAAAAATTAAGTTTGATAAAAAAAATTTCAAGAAAACTTAAGAGAAATTGGAAAGCGACAATTATAATTTTACCATTGTTGATTTTCTTATTCTACTTTTTATACCGTGATTGGGATGATAATCCGGCAATTTTAGAAAATATTGAAAACACATTAATAGTAAAAAACAAAGTAGGAAAAGAATTATGGCAAACCCAAATAGGATTTAATAACAAAAAAACATATCAAAGTTCATATTTATCTCAATTTCAAAAAATTATAGATATTAATGAAGATGGAAAAAACGAAATAATCATAGCAAATGAAAATCTTAATAAACCTGGTAGCAAGTATAAGTATTCAAAAATCATTTGCTATGATCTGAATAAGAAAGAAATTTGGAACTATAGCTTTAAAGATACTATATCAACATTTACGGATAAAATTGATACGATTTATGCTATTTTTTTAATTGATACTTTAACTATAAAAAATAAAAAATTATTATTATGTGTTTCCACTAGTTTGAGATCATTTTCTTCTGCAATTTTTCAATTGGATTTACAAACGGGGAAAAGAATTAATTCAACATTATGGAATTCGGGTTTTTTTACAAACGG
>JBGSKB010000668.1:0-10093 GCA_041741395.1 Melioribacteraceae bacterium | reverse complement strand
ACAGAAAATATTAAAATTGATGTTTCAGGAGCTGCAAATGCGGAAGTTTATGCGTCAGAATCTATTGATGCTGATATTTCTGGTGCTGGAAATATTGAATTATACGGCGATGCAAAAAATGTAAATACTGATATTTCTGGTGCAGGTTCTCTTGATAGAAAATAAATAATTTACTCATTAACAAAAATAAATTTCAAACAAAAAAACACTTTTCTTTTTATATTTCCAAATTGAAAAACAAATATCATTTTGGAAATATTATGAATAAATCTCCGCTTATTGGAATTATTATGGGAAGCGATTCTGATCTTCCTATAATGGAAAAAGCTTTTGAAGTTTGTAAAGAATTTGAAATTCCTTTTGAAGTAAAAATCCTTTCTGCGCATAGAACTCCTGATGAGCATGCTAATTATTCTAAAACTGCTTTAGATAGAGGATTAAAGGTTATAATTGCGGCAGCAGGAATGGCAGCACATTTGCCCGGAGTAACAGCTGGAAATACAATTCTTCCGGTAATTGGAGTTCCAATAAAATCAAAATTTCAAGATGGACTTGATTCACTTTTATCAATTGTTCAAATGCCTTCGGGAATTCCAGTTGCAACAGTTGCAATTGACGGAGCAAAAAATGCCGCTTTATTAGCAATTCAAATTATTGCTACAAGTGATAAAGATTTGCAGCAGAAATTCATAATATATAAACAAAAAATGGCTGAAGAATCATTGAAGAAAAATGAAAAATTGAATTACTAAAAAATGTTTAATCTCTTTCAGAAGTTTTTATTATCGGTTCTTCTAAAAGTTTACTATTATTCCATTCAATTAATTTGGTGAAGTTTTCTTCTCTTACTTCACATGTGTCAAAATTGCAATGTTTACAATGCTTTGGTGTGCAAAAATCAAGGTGAATTCTTATTTCAGAATTTGAAATTGAATTTTGGAAATTTTCAAGAATATTTTCTTCAATTTCGTGTGATTGTTTTATATTAAAAAAGTATGGTAAGGTAAGATGAAAATCAACAAAAACTTTATTTGCTGATTTCCAAAATCTCAATTGATGTAAATCAATTAAATAATTGGTTCTGATTTTATTTAGTAATCCACCAATTTGATTTAACAAATCATTATCAGTTTCCATCATTAATCCACCGACAGATTCTCTGATTAGTTTATAACCAGTGAAAATAATATTTGTTGCTACAAATATTGCAACTAACGGATCTATAATGAAAATGTTTGTTATCAAAACTAAAATTAAACCAAATACGACCCCAATGCTTGTGTAAGCATCAGTCAAAATATGTTTTCCATCGGCAACAAGTGCTAATGAATTTGTTTGCTTTCCTTTTCTGACAATCCAAAAACCGAGGAAAATATTAATTATTCCCGCAATAGAAATTAATATAGTTCCGGTATCAAGTTGATTTGGATGAGATCCCAATATTAAATCGCTAACTGCAAAATAAATAATAGTTAAAGCAGCAATTATTATTAATAGTCCTTCAACTCCGGCAGAAAAATATTCAATATTTCCATGACCATATAAATGAGATTTATCTGGAGGTCTAGCACTTAAAATAATACTGTACAAAACCATTGCTGTAGCAAGAATGTGAACAATTGATTCTGCAGCATCAGAAAATATTGCACTTGAATTTGTAAGAATAAAAGCTGAAATCTTTACGAAAAAAATAAATAATCCAACTATTAATGAAATTTGGGCTGTTTTAATTTTTATTTTATTTGCAAGATTTGTCATACAATATTTTTGAAAGTTAAATCAAAATTAAAAAGTTATTCTAAAAAACCCTAATTTTTCATTTTTTTTGAACAGTAGCAAATAGTTTACAAATATCAAATATTGGAAAATGACTTTTTAAATTTCCCATGCATAAGAAACAACTTTGTTTTATAAAGATTAATTTGATTTTATTATTAGTTATAATTTATTATTACTCATTTTACTTCGTGGCATACAAATTGTAAATGAACCTTGATTTCAAAGTTATGGAGTAAGTTGTTGTGGAAAATATTTTAGAAAATTATCCCCGAAATGAAAGAAGTAACATAATCCCAATTTTACAAGATATTCAGCAAATATATGGTTATTTACCGGAAAATATTTTATCCGAAGTTGCAGAATATATTAATATGCCATTTGCAAGTGTTTATGGTGTTGCGACATTTTATAATCAATTCCGATTAAAGCCTTTAGGTAAAAATGTTATTAGAGTTTGTAGAGGAACAGCTTGTCATGTTAAAAATTCTGCAAATATTTTAATTGCGCTTGAAACAGAACTTTGCATAAAGGCTGGTCAAACTACTCGTGATAAACAATTTACATTAGAAACAGTTGCATGTATTGGTGCTTGCAGTATTGCTCCCGTAATAAATATCAATGACGAATATTTTGGCAGAGTTACAATTAAAGAAATACCAAAGATTATAAAAAAGTATAAAAATATTTCAAAATTAGATGAAGAAAAATTAGTTGAGAGCACAATATGAATTCTTTTTTAGAAATACTAAATTCAAATGAAATTGATAAACAAGATTTTATTAGCGCTTGTTCAAATCCAAATAATCATTCAATTTCTGATGAACTTAAAAATGAAATAAATGAGCTAAATAAAAAACTAAAATATGAAACTCATGATTTACCATTGATTTTTATTGGGATGGGAACTTGTGGTCTTGCTTCCGGAGCAGAGAAAGTTAAAAGTGCAATTGAAAAAGAATTGCAAAAATTAAATTTAAAAGCTCAAATTATACCAACTGGCTGTATTGGATATTGTGCAAAAGAAGTAATTGTTGATGTAAAATTGCCTGGTAATCTCAGAATTTCTTATGGAGAAATTACACCAAATGATATTCCTAAATTCATTAGAAAAACAATTGTTGAACAAGATATTTATAGAGAAAAAGTATTAGGAAGTTTTGGAAACGGAGTTGAGGGAATTAAAAATATTTCTGATTTACCATTTTTCAGACGACAGAAAAAAATTGTACTCGAAAATTGCGGAATTATTTCTCCACTATCCATTGACGAATACATTGCAAATGGAGGCTTTAAAGCATTAAATAAAATATTAAAATCTTATTCAAGAAAAGATGTTGTTGACGATATAATTAAAAGTGGTTTGAGAGGAAGAGGCGGTGGTGGATTTCCGACTGGCAAAAAATGGGAGTTTGCTTATAATCAGAATTCAGAAATAAAATATTTAATTTGTAATGCTGATGAAGGTGATCCCGGTGCTTTTATGGATCGATCAGTTTTGGAAAGTGATCCATTCAAATTGATTGAAGGAATGATAATTGGAGCATATGCAATTGGTGCTTGTTTCGGATATATATATTGCCGAGCTGAATATCCGTTAGCAATTGCAAGATTAGAAAATACAATTCATCTTTGTGAAAATTATGGATTACTCGGTGAAAATATTTTAGGAAGTAATTTCAGTTTCAAAATAAAAATTAAAAAAGGTGCCGGAGCTTTTGTTTGTGGTGAAGAAACAGCATTAATTGCATCAATTGAAGGTAAAAGAGGAATGCCAAAACCTCGTCCACCTTATCCGGTTATTTCTGGACTATGGGGAAAACCTACTGTTATAAATAATGTTGAAACATTTGCAAATATCACAACAATTATAAATAATGGAAGTGGTTGGTTTTCTAATATTGGTACTGAATCAAGCAAAGGTACAAAAGTTTTTGCATTAAGTGGAATGGTTGAATTTAGTGGATTAGTTGAAGTTCCAATGGGTATTACCTTAAGAGAAGTAGTATTTGATATTGGTGGTGGAATTCCAAATGGTAGAAAGTTTAAAGCAGTACAAATTGGTGGTCCATCTGGCGGATGTTTACCGGAAAGTGTTTTAGATACAAAAGTGGATTACGAATCTTTAAAACAAGTTGGCGCAATGATGGGTTCCGGCGGATTTGTTGTTATGGATGAAGGAACTTGTATGGTTGATGTTGCAAAATTCTTTTTGACTTTTATTCAAAATGAATCTTGCGGAAAATGCGTTCCTTGTCGTGAAGGTACAAAAAGGATGTTAGAAATTATTGAGAGAATTCCAATTAGTTATAAAGGAACAACAAATAAATTAGATCAGTTACAAAGATTTAAAGGAATAATTCACTTAGAAAGATTGGCGGAAGTTATTCAAGATACTTCCTTATGTGGATTGGGACAAACAGCCCCAAATCCAGTTTTATCTGGACTAAGATATTTCAAAGAAGAATATGAAAGTCATCTATTTGATAGAGAATGTCATGCAGGTGTTTGTAAAGAATTACTAACTTATAAAGTAATAACAGATATTTGTAATGGCTGCGGTTTATGTGCAAGAAAATGTCCAACAGAAGCCATCGTTGGAGAAGCAAAACATCCATACACAATAGTAGAATCTAAATGTATTAAATGCGGTATGTGTATAGAGACATGTAGATTCGAAGCAATTGAAGCAATTTAAAAATGGTTTTGGAGAAATTATGGTTGAATTAACAATAAATAATTTAAATGTAAAAGCTAAAGAAGGAATGACAATATTAGATGCTGCAAAATCTGTAGGAATAAAAATTCCTACTCTTTGCCATTTAAGTAATATGATGCCTACCGGTGCTTGCCGAATGTGTGTTGTTGAAGTTTCAGGAACAAGAGGGTTAGTCCCAAGTTGTGCATACCCAGTTAGTAACGGAATTGTTGTTGATACAAATTCACCAAGAGTTAGAAAAGCAAGAAAAACTATTGTTGAACTACTAATAGAAAATCATCCTCAAGATTGTTTGGTTTGCGTAAGAAATAAAAATTGTGAATTACAAAATTTCTCAGAACAATATAGCATTAGAGAACATAGATTTTCAGGAGAAAGTAAATGTCATGCAATTGATATTTCAAGCGCATCAATGGAAAGAGATCCGGCAAAATGTATTTTGTGTGGAAGATGTGTAAGAATTTGCAACGAAGTTCAAAAAATTGGAGCAATTGATTTTACAAATCGCGGATTCAAAAGCAATGTTACAACTCCTTACAACAAAGGATTAAATGTAAGTGATTGTATACTTTGTGGTCAATGTATTTTAGTTTGCCCAACTGCAGCTTTGCGTGAAAAAAGTTCACTTAAAGAAGTTACAAATGCTTTAAACAACAAAGCAAAAATTCCAATTGTTCAAATTGCTCCTGCTGTAAGAGCTTCACTTGGTGAAGAATACAATTTACCTTTAGGTACAAATGTAACCGGACAATTAGTAACTGCTCTAAAAAGATTAGGATTTAAATATGTGTTCGATACAAATTTTGCAGCAGATTTAACAATAATTGAGGAAGCCGCTGAACTTCAAAATAGAATTGTAAACAATAAAACAATGCCAATGTTTACAAGCTGTTGCCCCGGCTGGGTAAAATATATTGAGCAGAATAGACCAAATTTGCTAAATCATGTTTCAACATGTAAATCACCACATGAGATGGAAGGTGCAGTTTTAAAAACTTACTTTGCGCAGAAAACCGGACTTAAACCTGAAGATTTATTTGTTGTTTCAATTATGCCTTGTACAGTTAAAAAATTCGAATCTGAAAGACCAGAACTTTCTGAAAATAAATTAATGGATGTTGATGAAGTTCTTACTACAAGAGAATTAGTTCGTCTTTTCAAAATGGCTGGAATTGAATTTGAAGATTTACCAGAATCAGAATTTGATAATCCACTTGGTGAATCAACAGGTGCAGCAGCAATATTTGGAACTTCTGGAGGTGTAATGGAAGCTGCTTTAAGAACTGCATATTTCAATTTGACTGGAAAAGAATTAGAAAATCTTGAATTGCTCGATATTAGAGGGATGCAAGGTATAAAAGAAAGTTCAATTAAAATAAATGATTTAGTAATAAATGTTGCAGTCGTAAATGGAATTGGAAATATTAAACCAATTTTAGAACAAATAGAAAATGGAACTTCAAAATATCATTTTATAGAAGTTATGGCTTGTCCAGGTGGATGTATAAACGGTGGTGGTCAACCAATTCATCAAAAAACAGAAAAATTAATTAAGCGAGTAAAAGTTTTATACCAAATTGATAAGAATATGCAAAACCGAAGATCGCATGAAAATGAATCAGTAAAAAAATTATATGATGAATTTTTTGAAAAACCTAATAGCCACAAAGCTCATGAGATTTTACATACGACTTATGTTGATAGAAAAGAAATTCTAAAAAATTAAAGTAATTGAGTTGGAGAATAATAGATGGAATTAACAAGTAAAATAAAAAAAATCCTTTTAGTTGATGATGATATAGATTTATTGGAGCAGAATAAACTTATACTTGAAAGCAAAGGTGTTGAAGTAGTTACCGCAGAAACTGGAAAAGAAGGATTGCAAAAGTATTTAAGTGAAAAACCAGATGCCGTAATAGTTGATTTAATAATGGAAGAACATGATAGTGGTTTTGTATTATGCTATAAATTAAAGAAGAATGATATAGGTAAAAATATTCCAGTAATTATTTTAACATCTGCTACTTATGATACTGGATTTAAATTTAGCACAGCTACGCCGGAAGAAAAAAAATGGATTAAATGCGATGCAATTTTAAATAAACCAATTGTTATTGATGAATTAATTACTCAACTTAACAAATATTACGAATGAATTTGGAATTATATTTTTTATGGATATTACATATCCAAAAATATTATTTATTGATGATGAAAAAGGATTAAGATTAGGTACCGAAAAATTATTAAAGAAGAAAAGATTTGATGTAATTTGTGCCGAAAATGGTGAACAAGGAATTAAATTAGGTATTCAATTTGATTTTGATGTTGTCTTAATTGATCTTAATATGCCGGATAAAAATGGGCTGGCCGTTTTAAAGGAATTAATTTCGAAGAAACCAAACACAGTTTATTTTATAGTAACAGCTTACGGAAGTTATGAATCTGCAATTGAAGCAACTAGATTAGGTGCTTACAATTATTTTTTAAAACCATTCACACCTCAAGAATTATTTCACCAAATTGAAAAAGGATTAAAACAAAGAAAATTACTTCTTGAATCAATTGAATTAAAAAAAGAAAGAGAGCTAAACCTTACAACTATTGCTCATGAAAAAAGTAGATTAAATACTATTATTGAAGCAATTAGCAGCGGTGTTATGCTTATAAATAAAGAGCGAAAACTAGTTTATTATAATAAGGCATGTTTGCAAAAACTAAATTTTGACGAACTTATTATTGAAGACGAAATAATTGAAAAACTTCCAAAAAATATTGCCCAAATTGTAAATGATATTTTAGCTTCAGAAAATCCGAGAGGGAAATCATATACAACTGAAGTTGAAATATTACCAAATAATGAACTGACAATTGAAGCAACATGTTCAAGAGTTCCACATCCAGATGGTACTTTTGCCGGCGTTGTTGTTGTTTTGAAAAATATTACTGGTTTAAAACAATTAGAAGCCTTAAAATCTCAATTCGTTTCCATGGTAGCTCACGAATTGAAAACTCCATTGGCAGCTGTTCTAGGGTATTTAGATATATTGACGAATGATACTTTAGTTGTTCCTGAAGAAAAACAAAAACAGTATTTACAAAGATCGCATTTAAGATTAAGAGGTTCGTTAGATTTGGTAAATGATTTGCTTGATATTTCAAGAATAGAAACAAATCACATTATTAAAGAAACCGAATATGTTGCAATCCCAGAAATAGTCAAATCATGTATTGAAATATTGGAATTAGAAATCAAGAAAAAAAACATAAATATCATTCACAATATTCAAGAAGATTTACCAAAAATTAAAATTGATAAAAATGATATAACTAAAATATTTTCTAATTTATTAAGTAATGCTGTTAAATATAATTTTGAAAATGGAAGTATAAATATTAATTATAATTTGAATAAAAATTTTATTGTTGTCTCAATTTCTGATACTGGAATAGGTTTAAAGGAAGAGGAAAAGCAGCATTTATTCCAACAATTTTATAGAGCAAAAAACAAACATACAAAATTAGTTAGTGGTACAGGTCTAGGTTTATCAATTGTTAAAAGATTAGTAGATGCAAACCAAGGAAAGATAAATGTAGAAAGTGTGTATTGTGAAGGAAGTACTTTTACAATGCATTTTCCATTTAAATAAATAAACACTTAACTAGGAGAACAAAATGGCACTAATCGCTGTGATTGATGATGATCCAGATATTTTGGAAGCAAGTACATTAATTTTAGAAGCGAATGGCTATAAGGTTGTTACAGCGTCTAATCCTACAACTGGTTTTGATATTGTTACTAAAGACAAACCCGATTTAATTATTCTTGATGTTATGATGGATGAGGCGGATGATGGTTTTTTTCTTGCACAAAGATTTAGAAAAGAAGGAATTAAAACCCCAATCTTAATGTATACTTCAATTTCAAAAGCCATTGGATTACATTTTGGAGCTAATGATTTAGTTCCAGTTGATGACTTTGTTGAAAAGCCAATTTCACCAGAAGAATTAATTAAGAAAGTACAAAACTTACTTTAAGATAATTGGGGAGTAAATTATGTTTATTGAAGAAAAAACTTCGCTTGCCGAAGAAATCGAATTTTTAGTTATTAAGTATGGCAACAACAGATCAGCTTTATTAACCATCTTACATGATATTCAAAAAAAACACCGTTACATTTCGGATTATGCACAACAAGAAATAGCAAGACATCTCAATATTCATCCAGTTGAAGTCTATAGCGTAATTTCTTTCTATTCATTTCTAAATTCTAAACCGAAGGGAAGAAATATTGTACGGATTTGTCAAACAATTTCATGCGATATGAAAGGCAAAGATGCATTGGTTAGAGCAATCGAACGAGAATTAGGTGTTAAAATTGGTGATACAACTAAAGACAATAAATTTACTGTTGAATATGCGAATTGTCTTGGTCTTTGTGATGAATCACCCGCAATGTCAATTAATGATCGCGTTTATACAAAATTGACACCAGAAAGAGCAATTCAACTTTTAAGTGAAGTAAAGTGAGGAGAATATGGAAAACACAAAAAAAATAAGAAAGGGTGAAGTAATTTTCTCACAATACACAAGAGGTGAAGGTATAAAAAAAGCAGTCTCATTAAAGAGAGAAGAAATTCTGCTTGAATTAAAAACTTCGAAATTAAAAGGACGCGGCGGTGCTGGATTTCCAACTTCTACAAAATGGATGCTTACTGCTGCTTCGATTAGCGATGAAAAGTATATTATTTGTAATGCAGATGAGGGTGAACCAGGAACATTTAAGGATCGAGTTCTTTTAGTTGAATATCCAGAATTAGTTATGGACGGAATGGTTATAGCAGGCTATACAATTGGGGCTAAAAAGGGAATTATTTATTTGCGTGGAGAATATGAATATTTGTTAAAATCTTTGCTTGATTATTTGGATGAAATGCGAAAGGATAATTTATTGGGTAAAGATATTTTAGGAAAAATTGGATTTGAATTTGATATAGAAATTTTTCTTGGTTCTGGAGCTTATGTTTGCGGTGAAGAAACTGCATTAATTGAATCATTAGAAGGAAACAGAGGTGAAGCAAGAAACAGACCTCCTTACCCAGTTAATACTGGTTATAATGAAAAACCAACATCAGTAAATAATGTTGAAACATTAGCAACTATTCCGCATATAGTTTTGAAAGGCTCGGAATGGTTTTTAGGAGTTGGAACAGATAAATCAGCCGGCTCAAAGTTGTTTTCTGTTTCTGGTGATTGCGAAAAACCTGGCGTTTACGAATTACCTTGGGGAACAACGATAAATGAACTATTAAATTTAGTTGAAGCTAAAAATACTAAAGCCGTTCAGATAGGTGGAGCTTCCGGATTTTGTATTCCAAAATCGCAATTTGATCGAAAACTTTCCTATGAAGATATTCCAACCGGCGGATCGGTAATTGTTTTCAATGAATCGAGAAATATGCTAAAAGTGTTGAAAAATTTTATGGAGTTCTTTGTTGAAGAATCTTGCGGTCAATGCACGCCGTGCAGAATAGGAAATGTTAAACTTTTAGAAGGTGTTAAACTTATAGAAAAAGGTGAGCATACTTTTACTTATA
>JBGSKB010000667.1:0-2678 GCA_041741395.1 Melioribacteraceae bacterium | reverse complement strand
TATATTCGGTATTTTTGAACAGTGCTGATTTTAGAATAACACTTTCAAGTTTAATTTCTTTATGGAATTTACAGTCAGAGAAAATTGGGTTTTCTAACTCAGGACCTTCGTAATCAGCAACAACGGTATTAACACTATTATTAAATATACAGACTTGATAAACAACATTTCTATCACTCTCTAACATCTTATGATTATAGAGATACCATCGATTATAAAATTTACATTCATCAAAAAATACTTTAGCATTTTTTAAGTCAAGTCCATTACACTTAAATTCACAATAAATGAAATATATTTCTCCTAACCTATCTAGTGTTCTTCGATAATCAAAGTTATCTCTGCTATCTCGTGCAGGAAAAAATATTTTGCTGAAATTTATGGTTTGATTATTTAAAAAATTGGTAATTTCTTCGTGCTTATATCGATCCCCTGAAGTGCCATTTAAATAAGTTCTAATTTGAACTTTTGAAGGAAAAGTATTTTCACCTTGATGTTCAAAAATCGAGTTAATAATATATTCAATTAGTTCATTAAAAAAGGATTCCAAAAATCCAATTTGATGCTTGTCTGTTTGATAGTCATTTTTTTTACAATGCAAAACACATTTATCTATTGTTCCAAATGCATTCAAATTGCAATTTTCAAAATTACATTTACTCATTTTACCTGAATTAATAAAAATATAACTAAGTCATATATTGAACTAATTGAGTTATTTTTTCTTTTAAATCTTTTCGGTGAATAATAGAATCTACAAATCCATTTTCAAGTAAAAATTCAGATCTCTGAAATCCTTTTGGTAAATCTTTTCCGATTGTTTGCTTAATTACACGCGGTCCGGCAAATCCTATTAATGCTTTTGGTTCTGCAATTATTACATCACCAAGCATTGCATAACTTGCGGTTGTTCCTCCGGTTGTAGGATCAGCTAAAATTGAAATATATGGAAGTCCGGCATCTGCCAAACGTGCCAAGCGGCTGCTTGTTTTTGCCATTTGCATTAAAGATAAAGCTCCTTCCATCATTCTTGCGCCGCCGCTCTGAGAAATTATTATCATCGGAATTTTATTTTCATAAGCTTTATCAATTGCGCGGGCAATTTTTTCTCCAACAACAGAGCCCATACTTCCGCCAATAAATTTAAAGTCCATGCAAGCAAAACTTACTTTCTTTCCGTTAATTGTTCCCAAACCGGTTTTTACAGCATCGTTCAATCCGGTTTTTTTTATTGATTCTGCAATTCTATCTTTATATGATTTTGTATCTTCAAACTTAAGTGGATCAGCAGATTTCATTTTTTTATCAAGTTCTTTAAACGAACTTTTATCAAACAATAAAGAAATATATTCATCACTGCTTATTCTAAAATGATGATCACATTTAAAGCAAACCCAAGCATTTATTTCTAATTGGCGCGCGTAAATTATTTCTCCGCATTTTTCACATTTTATCCATTGTCCATCCGGTACATCTAATTTCTTACTTTCTGGAGAAATATTTTGTTTGGATCTTTTAAACCATGCCATCTATTTTATTCCTTTTCAATATTTGAAATTAATGTTAAAACTTGCGAAGGACTTTTTGGATCATTAGAAAATAAAGTTACAGTTCTTGCAATTTGTCCCGATAAACCTTTTGTATTAAACTCAATTTTCAATTCCGATTTTTCATTCGGCAATAATTTTTTATTACTCATTTGTACAACAGCACATCCGCATGATGATTTAATATCATTAATTTCTAAATTACTATTTCCATTATTTGAAACATCAATTCCAACTTTTAAAATTTTTCCTTCTTTAACATTTCCAAAATTGTGTGTGTATTTTGAAAGTTTTAATTCCGGTTGGAAAAGCTGACTTGCAGTATTTCCGGAAATTATATTTGCGGTAAATGATAATCTAAACTGTGGGTTTTCCGGATCATTGCTAATTACATAAACATACTTTTGCTGCTTCCCCATTCTTCTGTTTGTATCAAATCGAACATTAATACTAGTTGTATCATTCGGATTAATTTCATTTTTAAATGGTTTCGCAGCAGTACATCCGCAAGATGCTTTCACTTTGTTAATTTGGAGTACTTCCCCGCCGGTATTTTGAATAACAAAATTATGCGTAAGAATTTCACCTTCTTTTACATTACCAAAATTATATTCACCGCTTAGCGTAGAAATTTTGGGTTGTGAAAGTTGCGCATTAATTGAAATATTTATAATAAAAATGATTGCTATAAAAAATAATTTTTTCATTGTATTCTCTTTATCTTAAAATCTTTTAAATAATTTGGTTCAAGAAAATCGTAATCAAAAGTTAACAAATCTCTGCCAAAAAAATAAGCCCATTTTCCAATATATGAAGCTCTTGGCGAACTTATAATTTTTATATTTTCCAAGTTCTTTAGATTGCCAAAAATTAATGAGCCTTCGTTAATAATATTTGTTAATTCCTTTTTAAAAGTTAAAGTAGGTTTATTTAATTCAATTACACCTAATTTATCATTTGTATACTTTGCAAGATAACATTCTTCAATGTTTGCATTATTAACAATAAAAAATTCGGAATCGATTTTATTGTAATCTGCAATTTCTAAAGCTAATGCAGAAAATGTTGGAACCGGAATTATTGGCAAATTTGATGCAAACGCAATTGCTTTTGCAGAAGTTAATCCAATTC
>JBGSKB010000666.1:0-3784 GCA_041741395.1 Melioribacteraceae bacterium | reverse complement strand
TTACGGAAACTACTGTTCCGATTAAAATACTTGATACAAAATATGCTATCGTTTTTTCTCTATCTGAATTAATTCCCAAACTTTTTGCCGTTTCATCCCCCAAAGCAAGAATGTTATACTTGTTTGAATTTATTGAAAGATAAATTGAAATTATTGTAACAATTACAATTACTAAAATTAAATTTTCGGAATTTGCAAATGATAAACTTCCAATCATCCAAAAAACTGCTGTTCTTAATGAATCATCTAATAAAATAACTAACAGTAAAATTGCTGCTGAAAAAAAAGCACCAATCATTACTCCGGAAAGTAAAAGAATATTTCCATTTATTTCACCGAATCTTTTACCAAGGAAAAACACAAGAAACATTACTGTTAAAGCTCCGCTAAAAGCTAAAAATTGAGTTCCCAAAAATGATGAACCGATTAAAATTGATAAAATTGCACCAAATGTTCCACCGCTGGAAATTCCTAAAATATACGGTTCTGCAAGCGGATTCATTAAAATTGCTTGAAAAACTGCGCCGGTAATTGATAATCCGCCGCCGACAAAAATTGCAAACACTATTCTTGGCAATCTAATTTGAAAAATTATTTGATTTAATTTTTCATCAGCAGAATTCCCAAAAAGTACATTTATTGTTTCCAAAATTGAAATTTCTACCGTTCCAATTGTTAAACTAATTAATCCTATTAAAATTGTAAAAAATGCAAATGTGAAAAGTCGTAAAAGTAATGTGGTATTATTTAGGGGTTTAAATTTGCCCATAATCTGTCAATCAATTCTGAAATATTAATTTTTGAAGAAGAAGAAAAGAATATAATTTCTTCATCAAAAGATTTCTGTAATTTCTTTTTTAATTTTTCAACCACTTTCGGTTCAATCAAATCAATTTTAGAAATTCCAATTATCTTTTTTTTGCCGAACAAAATTTTACTGTAATTATTTAATTCACTTAACAGAATTTTATAATCCTTTGGAATATTTTCAGAAGTTGAATCGATAAGAATAAGTAAAATTTCAGTTCGTTCTATATGTTTTAAAAATTCGTGTCCTAAACCTTTTCCTAAATGCGCACCTTCAATTATTCCGGGAATATCTGCGACGGTAAAACTTTTAAATTCGCGATACTGAACAATTCCTAAATTTGGCTTTAAAGTTGTAAATGGGTAATCTGCAATTTTAGGTCTCGCCGCAGAAATTGTAGAAATTAAAGTTGATTTCCCGGAATTTGGAAATCCCACCAAACCAACATCAGCAACGAGTTTTAACTCAAGTGCAATGCTTAATTCTTCGCCCGGTCTTCCGCTTTCTGCGTATCTTGGAGTTTGATTAGTAGCTGTTGCAAAATTACTGTTGCCTTTTCCGCCTCTTCCGCCCTTTGCAATAATTATTTCGGAATCATCTTCATTTAAATCGGTAATAATTTTGTTATCGTTTTTATCAATTATCAATGTTCCTTTGGGAACTTTAATAATTAAATCAGAACCGCTTTTTCCATCTCTTAATGCTTTTTCGCCATTATTGCCTTTTTCAGCAAAATATTTAGGATGATATTTAAAATCCAATAATGTATGAAGGTTAGTATCAACTTTAATAATTACGTTTCCGCCCTTTCCACCATTTCCTCCGGCTGGTCCGCCTTTGGGAACATATTTCTCTCTTCTAAAGGACACGGAACCATTTCCACCGTTTCCGGCTTTTACAAATATTTCAGCGTAATCTATAAACATGATTTATTGGGATTGAGAAAAATAATCGGAAATATAAGTTTTAAATTCTAATACATCGTCGTGTAAAATATCAATGTGATTATTTCTACAATAATTGTTGGCAATTTCTAATGCTTCTCTTTCATCAAACGCATTGGAAATTTTTCTAACAATACCATAATAATCTTCCATATCATAATCAAACATAGTTTCAATAATGTTAGTCATTTCTCTTGTTGAAACAAGTTCTTGAAATGATGAATATATTACTTTCACACCTGTTTGAGAATCATTATAATTTTCTTGAAAATCTTGAGTTTCATTTTCTATTTTATTTTGAATTTCCGGATGAATTTCTTCATTAACCTTTGGTTCTTCAATTTCCTCTTTTCCCAAATATGTTAAATCAGTAAAAACTTCGGTTACTTCATCATCGTTAAGTTTTAGTTTTTCATCAGCAATTAAATTATCCATTTCTTGGGTTTCATCATTATCTAAATCATCTATATTTGATTTTGAATGACTCTGCAAAAATTCATTTTCATATTTTTCATTTTGAACAATTTCATCAATTGTAGAATTAAAATCTCTTTCTTCCGAAATATTATTTTCATTCTCAGATAATTCGCTTATAATATTTGTTTTAACATTTTCAAACTGAACTTCCGGACCAAGAAGTATTGATTCAATTTGCTCATTTGTTTCAATAAATTCATTAGAATTTTTCTCATCTACAATTCCAATATATTGTTCTTCAGTTGGAACATCAACTAGTAAATTTTCACTTATGTTTGAAACATCAAATTGTAATAATGAGGTTTTTACCAATTCAGAAAGATTTATATCTTTAAGTAAATTAATATTTTCAAAAGGAATTGGCTGAGAAATTAGGGAATCGTAAATTGAATCAATGTCAATTAGATCCCTGACTATTTTTTTTGCATCCGGTTTTCCGTTCAATAATTCAACATTGGTTGCCAAATCTTGATTTGCATTTATTTCCTGTTCAACATTATTAATTTCAGTTTTCTCAATTTCTTTATTTTCTATTTCGGATTTTTCTTCAGCAATAATATTATTTACAGAATTATCTTTAATTTCATCTTCTTTAATTTCGGTTTGTTCATCAACAAAATTATTTTCAATTTTTTGTTCTGCTGTTTCAACATTTAGTTCATCAGAATTTCCAATTTCGAAAAATTTTGTTTCTTTTTCGTCAGTATTTTTATCATCAATTATTTCAGAATTTATTTTAATAGGAATTAAAATTTCTTCTTTATTTTCTGCTACATTTGTAAAATTATTTTCATCTACTTCAATATTGTTTTCAAGAAGATCTAAATTATTTTCAGTTGAAATTTCAATTCCGTCAAAATCGGAAATAAATAATTTTTGCATTTCATCTATTTTAAGATTTTGAGGTTTATCATATTCAAATTGTAACTGCAATCTTTGTGAAAAATTATCCAATTCTTTTTCTTCAAAAAACATTTGAATTGCTTCATACGGAAATTCATTTTGATGAAAATTTGTTTGATCAAAAAAATTAGCCATGGAATTCAAAGCAGTATTTACCATATTTTGAAGATGATTCTTTTTTGTAATTTGATCAATTTTATTAAGCAATAATGCAAATTCTTTGCGGGTAATTAACTTTGTTTTCTTCTTGCTTAAGAATGATTGGATAAGTTTTAAAATATATTTATAGTAATATGCAAATTTTAATTTGGTAAGAATTTCATCATTCGAAATTTCTCGTTTCTCATCAAAAATAAAATTTATTAAAGTTTGATTTGGTTTTGCTAAAAAGTTTGCATTAAATATTATGGCTTCTTTAATTAATTCGTTAATAATACTTGATGAAAATTCTTTTTCTTTTTTTAACTCGCGCGAAATAAGACCAAAAAGTTTTTCAATTTTTTCGCCTGTGTAATCAAACTTTGAATTCTTTTGGATAAACTGTTTTTCAATCTGAAATTGAAAATCAATTGCGTTCAAAATATATTTAATAATTGCCGGGTGTATTTTAATATTGTGAAGTTCAAAAAGTGGAAATTTTTCACCAAGCTCT
>JBGSKB010000665.1:0-4329 GCA_041741395.1 Melioribacteraceae bacterium | reverse complement strand
TTCCTTATATTCTTCGTATACTTTTCTAACAGATTCCATTTCAGAAACTTGAGATACTGGAACTTCCCACCAGCTATATCCTTCAACAGATTTCTCTAAATTTGTTTCAACATAAATTACAGTTGTTTTATCTGACGTTTTAGCTTTCCCTAGACATTCAGTAAGACTATCATAACTTTCTGCAACCAAAACATTTGCTCCCAAACTTTCTGCATTTTTTATGAAGTCAACAGGTAAAATATCACCGTCTAAATTTCCAGATTCTTCATTTCTGAATCTATACTTTGTACCAAATCTTTTACCGCCAAGAGATTCGGATAAACCGCCAATACTCGCAAATCCATTGTTATTTAGTAAAACTATTGTGAACTTAATTCCCTCTTGAATTGCTGTAATAATTTCATGATTATTCATAAGATAATTTCCATCACCAACCATTACATATATTTCTCTATCCGGACATGCCATTTTTGCTCCAATTGCAGCAGCTATTTCATATCCCATTGTTGAGTAGCCGTATTCAAGATGGAAACTTTTCTC
This sequence comes from Melioribacteraceae bacterium, assembly GCA_041741395.1. Lineage (GTDB taxonomy): Bacteria > Bacteroidota > Ignavibacteria > Ignavibacteriales > Melioribacteraceae. The sequence continues at coordinate 3,789 of JBGSKB010000665.1, read as the reverse complement.
ATTTTGTGTTCGCCACAATTTATGAAGATCTCCTGGTAAACTGCCAGCCGCGCAAAGTACAACATCTTTAGCATCAGAAAAAATATTTACTGCTCCAACAACTTCAGCTTGAGTGAGGGGATATTGTTTTGTATCCGTATAATATTCAGAAACTTTTTTATCCCAAGATTTATTTAGTTCTATAGCTTTATTTCTCCATGAATCGTCAACTTTAAAATCTTTTAACATTTCAATTAATTCTTGCAATACAACTTTCGCATCTGAAATTAAAGGCAATGCGGAATGTTTATGAGAATCAAAATCTGTAACATTAATATTTATGAACTTTACATTTGGATTTTTAAATGCAGTTTTTGAGGATGTTGTAAAATCGCTGTAACGAGTTCCAATTCCGATAATTAAATCAGCTTCAGCAGTCATTTCTACTGCACCCGGAGTGCCGGTTGCTCCCACTGCACCAAGATTTTCCGGTTTATCATAACTCAATGAACCTTTACCGGCAAAAGTTTCTGCAACCGGAATTCCAATTAAATCAACCAATAAGTTTAGTTCTGAAGTTGCTTCACTATAAATTGTTCCTCCACCGGCTATTATAACTGGCTTCGAACTATTTTTTATCAAATTTACGGCTTTGTATAAAAGTTCTTTATCAGGCCTAATTCTTGGGATAATCCAAGTTCTTTCTTTAAATAAATCAATTGGGAAATCATACGCTTCAGCTTGAACATCTTGAGGAATTGCAAGAGTAACTGTACCGGTTTCGGAAGGCGAAGTCAAAACTCTCATTACTTCCGGAAGTGCTGTAATAATTTGTTCTGCTCTATTTATTCTATCCCAATATTTTGAGACTGGTTTAAAGCAGTCATTTACAGAAATATCTTGAGTAGATTGTGATTCAAGTTGCTGAAGAACAGGGGCAACATTTCTTCTGGCAAATATATCTCCAGGAATTAACAAAACCGGCAATCTATTTATTGTTGCTGCTGCTGCACCGGTAATCATATTTGTCGCACCAGGTCCAATTGATGAAGTACACAAAAAAGTACTAAGTCTATTTTTCATTTTTGCATACGCCGCTGCTGTATGAACCATAGATTGTTCGTTTCTTGTTTGATAATATCTGAATTCCGGATTTTCCTGTAATGCTTGACCTATACCAGCAACAATTCCGTGACCAAATATTCCAAAACAACCAGCAAAATATTTATTTCTTTTTTCATCTCTTTCAACATATTGATTCATTAAAAATTTAATAACTGCTTGTGCTACAGTAAGTTTGATTGTTTCCATTAAAATCCTCCGTGAGTTTCAATAAATTGCATAGCTTCATCATGAGTAGGATTAAAATTTGCGCAGCCATGTTTTGTAACTAAAATTGCCCCGCATGCATTTGCAAGTCTACAGCACTTAAACCATTCCCATCCATTTAAAAAACCAAATATGAATCCAGCTGCAAATGCATCACCAGCTCCAAGAATATTAATTACTTCAACTGGAAATCCTGGAACATCTATTCGCTTTCCATCTTGTAAATAATAAGATGAACCTTTTGAGCCACGTTTAACAATCAAAGCTTCAACATCGGTTTTAAGAATATTTTTAATTGCTTCATCAATATTTCCCGTTATTTCCGGAGCTGATATTTGTTGATTTTTAATACTAATCTGTGTAGGATCTTTTAACATTGTTGCTAAAATTTCTTCTTCTGTTCCAATTGCAATATTTGCATAGTTGAGAAATGCTCTTGTAGTTACTCCAAAGGCTCTTGGGTCATACCATTGATCTGCTCGAAAATCTAAATCAATTATTATTGGTATTTTATTTTCGCGGGCTTGCTCAGCTGCAAAAAATGCTGCGGATCGACTTGGCTCAATATTCAAAGCAGTTGCAGATACTTCAAGTAATCTTGTACTAGTAATATTTGCATTTATTACATCATCAATATTAAATTTTGAATCTGCACAATTATCACGATAATAAACCAAAGGAAAATTATTTGGAGGTTCAATTCCAAGAATAACTGCACTCGTTCTTGCACCGTCTTTAATAGGAATAAATTTTGTTTCAACATCTTCCTTTTTTAAGAAATTAAGTAGAAATTTTCCAACCATATCATTTCCAACAGCAGAAAGAAGTGCTGATTTTAAACCTAACCTTCTTAATCCAACGGCAATATTTAACGGCGAACCGCCTACAAAAGCACCAAACTCTTTAATATCAACAAACGGAGCTCCAATATTATTGCTATAAAGATCTATTGATGAACGTCCATATGTAAAAACATCATATTTTTTTTCTGAATTATTCATTGTTCATTTCCAAAGTTACTATTGGTAGTCTTTCATCCATTTTTTTCCAAGTTCCGTAAATCCATTTATGATCAGGATCATCTGTATTAGCTAATGACTGATCAGTTCCGGCTAAAAAGTTTAGATAATAAGTATTATAACCATGTCCCGCAGAAACGGGATGATAACCTTTTGGAACCATTACAGCATCATTATTGTGCGGTTCTGCAATTTCATTTAAATCTTTATTATCCGTATAAATTTTCTGTAAAGCAAATCCTTGATGTTTATCAAATTTGTAGAAATAAATTTCTTCAAGTTCTGCTTCAAGTAATTTACCATTTTGATCAACTTTTCTTTCATCATGTTTGTGTGCTGGGAACGAACTCCAATTTCCCGATGGTGTATATACTTCAACACAAACAAGTTTACCACATGCAGATCCTGGAGGCAAAATTGAATTTATTTGTCGTGATGCATTATCACCGCCTCTTAATTCAATTCCATAATCTTTTACCATTTGAGGAGTAATAAAATAGCCGTCATATTCATTTTGTGATTTGCAATACCCAAAAGCAAAATCGACTTCATCACTTTGACAAATTAAAGAAAACTCTGTGTTGGGCGGTAAATAGGCTGCATGCGGTAAACCTTTGAAAACACTTACTCTTCCATTTTCTGTAAACCATTTTCCATATTTAGATTCTATTGAAAACTTTCCACCAAGTAATACAATACACATTTCATTTTGTTCAGTATTGCTTATCCAGTTTTCACCTTTAAATATTTTTTTTGCTCCAAAGTTTAAATATTTCCATCCGGCAGTTTCAACTGTAATATCATGATATTGACTCGCATCAGTATTATTTGGATGAATCAATAACTTACATTTACTATCAAAAATCATTATTAACCCATTTTAGTTTGCACTTATTAAAATCTCATCTAGTTTATTTTCCAAATGAAACGAAAAACATTTTGTGTTTACAAAGTCAGAAATTTCTTCAATGTATTTTTTCCCGGGTATTGCTGGGTCAAAAAGTTTAGGATTATCTTTGAAAAATTCACGATGGACTCTTGTCCATAATAATCTTAAATCCGTTGCAATATTAATTTTTGAAACACCCAGTTTTATTGCTTTACGAATTTCTTCAAGTTCAATTCCCTTTGCCTCATTATGTAATTTTCCTCTGGCACTGTTTATTTTAATAATTTCTTGTTTAGAAACATTGGAAGCACCATGTAAAACAATTGGAAATCTATTAAGCTGCTGTTGAATTTTTTCTAAAATATGAAACTGCAATCCTTCTACATTTTTCATTTTATAAGCACCGTGACTTGTTCCAATTGCAACTGCTAATGAATCGCAATTGGTTCTTTCAACAAATTCTCTCACTTGATTTGGATTTGTAAATCTTGAATCATGATCAGAAATTTTTAAATCATCTTCAACACCGCTTAGAACACCAAATTCAGCTTCCACGGCAATTCTATTTTGGTG
>JBGSKB010000664.1:0-3660 GCA_041741395.1 Melioribacteraceae bacterium | reverse complement strand
AATATTTTTATAATTAATTTCTTTATTCAGAGCTTCGGAAAATAAATATGCAATAACATGTAAATTCAGTGCTTGCTTTCCGGTTAAGTTGAAAGTATTATTTTTTAAATTATCTTCTAACAAAGTTTGCACAGCAACATCCGCAACATCTCTTACATCAACAAAACTAACTTTTGCGCTATCTGCGGGAATTGCAATTTCTTCCTCAGAAATTATTAAATCTCTGAATAAATCATTAAAGTTCTGCATATAAACATTAGGATGAATAAATACATGCGCAACTCCGCTTTTTTTAATGTGCTCCTCAATAGCTTTCATCGGTTTATCTAATTCACTTTCAATACTTATTGCGGAAATGTTTACAATTAATTCAACTTCATTTTTAATTGCGGATTCAATTGCGTTTATAACTTTATCTTGAATTCCAAAATAAGAAGGCGGAGAAACTAAAAGTAATTTTTGTACATTTTCAAAAGTTGAATCAAATGTATCGCTATCGAAATAATCGAATTTTACAAACTCGGTATTTTTCAAATTCATTTTTTTTGCTTTTTCCGGATCTCTAACAGCAATTTTCACGTGCAAATTTTTATCAATTAATCTGTGTGCAACTTCTAAACCAATTGATCCGCTTGCGCCAATTATTAAAATTTTGTTTTTCATTTTCTCCTCCGGCTTTTGATATATTCAAAAATTTGAATTAAATTTTTATAAGACCTATACAGAGGAATTGAATTGCAAGAATGCAGAAAAGTCTTTTATATTTTTAAATATAACTAAGTTTATTTTAAAATCAAGAAAATTTACTGAATGACATTTATATGTTTTATGAAATTTAGATGTTCAATTTTTATATCTTATAGCACATTAATTATTTTTAACAATATTTTATCAATGGAATCATTTTTTTTCTTAGCTGCTATAATTGGATTTGCACTAATTTTATTAGGTTTTGCCGGATGCGTAATTCCCGGTTTACCCGGCACGCCATTAGCTTTTGCCGCATTACTGTTATTAAAATTTGCCAACACATCTACTTTTAGCGTACAATTTTTAGTTATTATGGCAATTTTAAATGTTGCGGTTTATTTTTTAGATTATTTACTTCCTTTTGTGGGCGCGAAAAGTTTTAAAGCTTCAAGAAAAGGAATTATATTTTCCGTTATTGGAATGCTGATTGGAATGTTTTTCTTTCCTCCGTTTGGAATGATGCTGGGATTATTATTCGGAGCAATAATCGGAGAATTACTTGCCGGAAAAGCAAAAACCGAAGCAATAAAAATTGGTTTGGTTTCTTTTGCTTTTAGTTTATTTGCAATTTTTATAAAAGTTATTTTAACAGTAATTATGGCTTATTATTTTACAAAAGCCGTACTTCAAAATTTTGTTTGAGAAAAATTTATGATAAAATATAAAATATTACTTTTCCTTGTTTTACTTTTAATTGGCTGTAATCAATCTGAAGAAACAAATAAAAATCAATTTTCAATTACTGATGATTTGGGAAAATCTTTTGAACCAAACATCAAAATAAATAAAATTGTTTCACTTGCTCCAAATTTAACCGAACTTCTTTTTTCCTTAAATGTTGGAAATAAAATTGTTGGAAATACAAAATATTGCAACTTTCCGGAAGAATCAAAAAACATAGAAAAAGTAGGAGATTTATTAACCGTTGATACAGAAAAAATTATTTCGCTTCAGCCGGATATTGTTTTTATAACCGTTGAGGGAAATTCTAAATTTGATTACAATAAATTAAAACAACTCGGATTAAAAGTTTTTGTTTCAAATCCCAGAAATTATAAGGGAATTAAGAAAACGCTTTCGGATATGAGTAAAATTCTTGGAAAAGAAAAAGTTGCAGATTCTTTAATTAATAATTGGGATTTAAGAATTGAAAAAGTTAAAAAAACTCACAATATAATTATTTCTCAAACTGTACTTTTTCTGGTTTCAACAAATCCAATTTTTACAGTTGGGAAAAATTCGTTTATGAATGAAATTTTAAGTTTTGCGGGATTAAAAAATATTGCTGCAGATAAAGACATAAATTATCCTTTATTAAACCGAGAAGAAATTGTAAAAAGAGACCCGGACTATATTTTACTTTATGAGACAAATACAAATAAAATTGATGAGCTTCTTAAAAATTACCCCGAATGGAATACTATAAGAGCAGTAATAAATAATAGAATTTTCTACGTAAACGCGGATTTGTTTTCACGTCCCGGACCAAGATTTGTAGATGCAGTTGAAAATTTGAATAATTTAGTTTTGAGAAATTAATTTATTTGCCGTCATCAACTTAAACATTTGCTGTCACTGACCATTCAGTGACAGAATAATATAAATTTTCAAAAAATGTCATCCACAACTCGATCATAGAATAATTCTAATTTACAAAATCTGTTACCGTATGGACGGTAACAGCAAAAATGAAAACTGAAATGACATCACCAAACCTTCGAGGTTTTTAAGTATGATTTAAACCTCGAAGGTTTTTAAAAAAAGTACTTATTAATTCAGTTCGGTTCCCAGGCAGAACCTTCGCAAGGAATTTTTTTTTCGGTTGGGTGTTCATCTAATTTTAAACATAAAATTGCAGTTTCATCAAAATGCTTGCAGCTTGAGCATAATGTATTAGTTATAATTTGTTCGTTTTTTTCTTTAAAAATATTATACTGAATTACAGCCGGATGAATAATAATTGCGTAAACAGAAATAGAAACAATTGCCCACCAAAATCTGTAATCAATAAAATCCAATACAAGCCATAAAAATGGAAGTAAAATTGCAGTTCTAATTATTCCCCAATAAATTATTGCGCCCATATATTTATTTTCTAATTTATAGAATTAGTTAAATTGATTTTACACTTATATTAAGTTAATTTTAATATTCTTTTTTAGCAATTGAAACTATAATTAGTTAAGAAATTTTTAAACTGAGGTCTTTTTGAATAACGAAGAAATTAAAGGTAATTCTGAAAGTAAAAGCTCGGATTCTGTAAAACCAAATCCGGTAAAATCTGAAAATCCAGAAAAATCAATTGAACGTGAAAAAAAACAATTTACGGATAAAAAGCCGAAAAGAAATTTTCAACCAAGAAGAAATTATTATAACAAAAACAAACAATTTGAAAAAACTTCGTCTAATATTGTAAATTCAAAATTTCAAAAAATTTCTGTTTTAATTCCGCTTTTTAACGAAGAAGAATCTTTAGGAAAATTAACAAAAGAAATTTCGGAACAATTTGAAAAAATCTCTACAAATTATGAAATTCTTTTTATTGATGACGGAAGCAATGATAATTCGTTAAACGTAATTAAAAATTTAGCTAAGACAAATAATCGAATTAAATACATAAGTTTCAGAAAAAATTACGGAAAATCTGCGGCGTTAAGTGTTGGTTTCCAAAATGTTTCCGGCGATGTAATTATTACAATGGATGCTGATCTTCAAGATGATCCCGCTGAAATTCCAAATTTACTTACAGAATTAGAAAAAGGTTACGATTTAGTTTCCGGTTGGAAAAGAAAAAGACATGATCCATTTATTAAGAAATTTTCATCACGCTTTTTTAATTACGTAACAAAAGTAATGACCGGAATTAAAATTCATGATTTTAATTGCGGATTGAAAGCATACAGAAAAGAC
>JBGSKB010000663.1:0-2356 GCA_041741395.1 Melioribacteraceae bacterium | reverse complement strand
ACAAAATGTAATCGTTACATACACTAGAAATGTTACTTTAAACAATTATGATTGGGTTAATACTTTTGGCGGAACAAACGGAACTATAAGGTTTACATCAAATGTTAGGCATACAAATGGAAATATTAATTATGTAGGTTCTTCTACATTGAGAAATGGCGGAAGCGTTAGATTAAGTAATGATATTCCTTTGGGTAAACTTTACATTTGGATTGGAGGTAGAATGACAATAAATACTAACCAACCTTATGGAGATTATAAAGGAACATTTACATTAACTGTAGAATATTGAGGGAAATGTGTTATTTAGTTTAGAATTATTCGTTTTAGAAGAGTTAAAATATTTTATAATAATTTACTTGGATACTGAATCTGAATAATACTAAAGTTTTTTAATTATGTACCGATAGTGAATTAGACTTAAATTTTGTAAAATCCTCATGGGTCCTCAGTGGCGTTAGATAATAAGAAAATTGATATCTGACGCCATTTTTTTTATTCTTTAAAAAAATCATTTCTATTCATATTTTGTACTATGAAAAAATTATTCATAGTAATTACATTCTTTTTTATAACTTCACTTTTTGCCCAACAAACCGGTTATATAAGCGGAAACGCAACAGCGAATCTAATTCAACCTCTTTCAATAAAATCTGGTGTGGGAGATTTAGATTTTGGAGAAATTCTTGTTTCCGGTTCTTCTTTCGTTGAAAAAATTGAACCAAGTTTTGGGAAACAGTTTATTGTTACTGGTCATTCGGGGAAAAATGTAACCGTACGTTTTAGTTCTGTTGAACTTACAAATTATGAATGGGCTTCAAAATTTGGTGGAAAATTGAGCACATTGACTTTTACTCCAAACGTTATTTCCAAAAATTCCCTTACAATTTTAGATGGAAATTCGCTGCCGCTTGTTCAAAATGGACTTATTGGTGAATTGCAGATTTATGTCGGTGGTGAAATTCGTATAAGTCCAAAACAAGAAATTGGTGACTATGTTGGTTTATTTGTTCTTTCCGTAACTTATTAATTTGTGATCTACGATAAACATTTTTGTTTCTAAATTCGATAATTTATAAAAACATCAATCAAATTTAGAAACTTTTACTTGAAACAATATTTTAAAATATTAATTTTTCTTTTGGTTTTTAGTTCTTCAAATCTATTTTGTCAGTTTATGCAAACCGCAAATGTTGAAATCAAAATTAAATTAGTTAAAGGAATTCCAGTTTCATTAGAAAAAATAAATCAACAAAATGAAATAAATCCTAAAACAATTTTTTCCGGAAACGAAAATTTTCTTAGTAAAAGGAATATTCTAATAAACTATAACAATAGAGTATTACGCAAAATAATTATTGAAAATAATAATAAAATGAATGTTTTTGACGAAACATTTAATGATTCGAAAATATTTAAGAGAAATAAAAATTCAGAAAAATTAAATAACTCAGATTTTCGGAAAAGTTATTTTGTTACAGTAATTTATTAAAAGTTATCTAACTTAATTTCATTCCAAAAATTCATTTCAAAATTTATTTTGCAGAAAATAATCTGATCAAATTATAATAAACCCAAACTTTAAAGATTACTTCAATTAAATCCTCTAACTTATTGTTTTTTAATATACTATTTTTGTAAATAATTAAGAAATTATCTAATTTGAATTGACAAAAATTTGGATTATGAAAGTAGCAAAAATATATTTTTTCTATTTATTTATACTTGTGCTTTCGGAAGTAAATTCTCAATCAATTATTACTTATAAATATAATGATCTTGAATTTGGCGATGTTTTTATCGGTTATTCCACAACAATTCTTCATACGGATGAAAATGCAGCGCAGTTCTATTTTTATCATACAAAATTTTATAAGTCTGATTTATTGGTAACTTTTAAACTTCCCAGATTTTTATCAAATGGAAAGAATTCAATTCCAATAAAATTTTCAAATAATTGCGGTTCTTGGTCTTTTAATAATAGACAAAGTGGAAGAACAATTTTTAACCCGGCTTCACCTTTAGAAATAAGAAGTGCACTTTTTTATTTACCGATTTATTTGTGGCTTGGCGGAAGTATTTCAACAAATTCTGGTATTAGTCCGGGAATTTATAGTGGTTCAATATCCTTAACAATTGAGTTTTTATGAAAAAAATTTTGCTGATATTTTTAATTTCGTTACCAATTTATTCTCAAGTTATTATTTCGCCTTACGTTGTTTACATGGATGAAAATAATAAATTCGGCAGTATGATTGTCCAAAACGAATCTTTCGATCCTTATGAAATTACAATATCATTTATTTTTGGGTTTCCGGTTTCTGATTCGCTTGGAAATAGAACAATGAAGTATTTG
>JBGSKB010000662.1:0-2322 GCA_041741395.1 Melioribacteraceae bacterium | reverse complement strand
AAAACTTCCAAAACACGAAATTGGGCAAGCTGCAATAAATCATTTAAGAAGGTTTGGAGTAAATACAAATTATATTTTTAGAAATGGTGAACGAATAGGAATTTATTTTCTTGAAACAGGTGCAAGTCAAAGAGCTTCAAAAGTTATATATGATAGAGCTAACTCGGCAATTGCAAATGTTGAAAAAAATGATTTTGATTGGGACAAAATATTTGAAGGTTGCAACTGGTTTCATTGGACTGGTATTACTCCAGCAATAGGAAACAAAACGCAACTTGCTCTTAAAGATGCATTGAAAATTGCAAAATCGAATAAAGTTAAAACTAGTTGTGATTTAAATTTTAGAAAAAAAATGTGGACATCTCAAGAAGCACAATCTGTTATGATTCCATTAATGGAATATGTTGATGTTTGTATTGCAAATGAAGAAGATGCAGAAAAAAGTTTGGGTGAAAAATTAGGCAAAACTCAAATTGAAAAAGCTTCAATTGATGAAGAAAGTTATTTTAATACAGCAAAAAATCTTAAGCAAAAATATGGATTTGAAGCTGTGGCAATAACTTTAAGAGAAAGTTTTTCTGCTTCGCGAAATGGGTGGAGTGCTATTTTATTAGATAATAAAGATTGCATAAATCCTTACAGATCAAAAAAATATGATATTCAAATTGTTGATAGGGTTGGAGGTGGCGATTCGTTTGCAAGTGGATTAATTTATGGACTTCTGAATTATAAAAATTCTAAAGATGCTTTAGAATTCGCAGTTGGTGCTTCATGTTTAAAACAAACAATTCCGGGTGATTTTAATTTAGTTACAATTGATGAAGTTGAAAAATTAATTAAAGGAGATAGTTCTGGAAGAGTAGAAAGATAGATGTAATTAATTTTCATAATAATGAATAAGTCGAAATAAAAAGGTTATTAGCATGAATCAGTATTTTCCAAATGAAAATAGATATGAAAAAATGAATTATAAAAGATGCGGAAAAAGTGGATTAAAACTTCCGCTCATTTCTTTAGGATTATGGCACAATTGGGGAGGATATGATGTTTTTGAAAATAGTCGGGAAATGCTTAGAACTGCATTTGATTTAGGCATTACTCATTTTGATTTAGCAAATAATTATGGACCTCCTTACGGCTCTGCTGAAGAAAATTTTGGACAAATGTTTAAAAAAGATTTTTCAAACTTGCGGGATGAATTAATAATTTCTACAAAAGCCGGATGGGATATGTGGCCTGGTCCATACGGAAATTTTGGATCAAGGAAATATTTAATTGCTAGTTTAGATCAAAGTTTAAAACGAATGGGCTTAGATTATGTAGATATATTTTATCATCACAGACCGGATCCGGAAACTCCACTTGAAGAAACAATAGGGGCATTAAATTTTATTGTAAAAAGTGGACGCGCACTTTATGTTGGCGTTTCACAATATAATGCGGAGCAAACTGAGAAAGCATATAAAATTTTAAAGGAAATGGGGACAACGCTTCTTATTCATCAACCTAATTATAATATTTTTGATAGATGGATTGAAAATAGTTTGACAAATGTTTTGGATGAAAAGGGAATTGGCTGTATTGCATTTTCACCTTTAGCACAAGGAATTTTAACTGATAAATATTTAAATTTTATACCAAATGATTCAAGAGCTGGAAAGAAATACGGCTATTTGAGAAAAGAGCATTTAACAGAAACAAAAATGCATAAAGTTAAAATGTTAAATGATATCGCTAAAAATAGAAATCAGACTCTTGCGCAAATGGCAATAAGCTGGGTTTTGAATAATATAACAGTAACTTCAGCTTTAATTGGGGCAAGTAAACCGGAACAAATTAAGGAAATTGTAAATGTTATTCATCAAAATAAATTTTCTGATGATGAACTAAAACAAATAGATTCAATTGTAAAAAATTTTTAACAATAAAATTGTTAGTATTACTTTAAAAGAATCATTTTCTTTGTTTGATTAAAATTTCCAGAAGTTAATGTATAAAAATAAATTCCGTTGGAAAGTTTTGAACCATCGAATTTAATTTCATAATTTCCGGCAGCTTTATTTCTGTTTACTAAAGTTGTTATTTCACTTCCAAGAATATCATAAATTTTTAAAGTTGTAAATCCTTCGTATGGAAGAGAAAAGTTAATCAATGTTGTTGGATTAAATGGGTTTGGATAATTTTGTGACAATTCGAAATTAGTTTTTATTGAATTATTATTATCGTAAATCTTTGTAACCTTGGGTAAATTTTCTTCAATCCAATTTATTCTTCTAACAATCCAACCCTTTAAAATAAGAATTTCTTCTTCGTAAATATTTG
>JBGSKB010000661.1:0-6200 GCA_041741395.1 Melioribacteraceae bacterium | reverse complement strand
ATTCATATTAAAAATGCTAATAATATTAAAATTTGCAGCATTCGAGAAATTAATAAAACTCTCTCACTAAATTATGATGAAATTACTTACAGAGGCATTATAATAATTGATGCTCACAAAATGAGTATTGAAGCACAAAATGCATTTCTTAAAAATTTAGAAGAACCACCAAATGGAGTAATTTTTATTTTAATTTCCAACCAACCGGATCAACTTTTGACAACGATTAAATCAAGATGCTGGACAATAAATTTTTCACCGTTAAACGAAAATGAAATTAAACAAATTCTAATTACAAAGTTTGATTATTCAGAAGAAGTAATAGATTATGTTCTGCCATTTACAAACGGGTCTGTTACTAATGCTGTTTTTTTATTGGAAAATGATTTTGAAAAATATATACAAAAATCTATAACAATTTTAAGATATTCATTAGCAGGTAAATATTTCACAGCAAGTAAGGAGTTTTCAAGTTTAATTGAAAATAATTCCGGAACTGATTTCAGTACAATAATTGATTTAATAATAACTTGGTTTAACGATACTTTAAGATCAAAATTTGAAATAAATAATATTAAATTTAATAATTATAAAGATACATTAGAAAAATTTAATAGTAGATTTCTAAAAACTGATACAAATGAAATAATTGCAAAATTAGTATCATATAGAGAAGCAGCTGAACGAAATGTAAACTTGAATCTGATAATGATGAATGTTATATTTGAAATAGCATCTATTGGAATGAAAGCAAAATGATTGATAAATCCCAACCGAATTCAACAAATCATCACAACTTATCTAATTCATTGATTGACGATAATTATAATAATCTTGTTCATGATAAAATAACAAAAGAACTTATTTGTTGTAATTCTATTAATACTGAAATAGAGCAAGTTGAAAATAATTTAAATGAATCGAATGGAAATGGTGAATACAAAATTTTAATTGCAAAAAGTAAAGGTTTGCTGGGAATCCATTTTTGCGAAAACACTAGTGGTTTATCTATTAAATTATACGATGATGTTATTTTAAAAATTGATGAAGAATATGAATTTGCTACAATTATAGAAACTGGTCAAATTGTTAATTTCAAACTTTCCAAAATTGAACATAACGATTCAAAATTGCCCGTAATTGATAGAGTTGTTAACGAAAAAGATGTAGAAAGAAATATTAACAATGTAATAAATTGTTCGGAAGCAAGAAAAGTATTTCTAAAATATATTCATGAATTGTCACTTGATATGAAATTAGTTGATATTCATTATCAATTTGATAGAAAGAAATTATTCTTTTTTTATACATCAGATGGTAGAGTTGATTTTCGAGAACTTGCAAAAAAATTAGCTTCAACATTCAAAACCCGTATTGAACTAAGACAGATGGGTGTTAGAGATGAAGCAAAAAGAATTGGGGGATTAGCAACTTGCGGTCGTGAATTCTGCTGCACAACTTTTATAAGTAATTTCAAAAGAATTACGACAGATATTGCTGAAGAAAATAATGTTGCAAACAGTATATCAAAATATACTGGTCCTTGTGGAAAACTAAAATGTTGCTTATCCTTTGAAATAGAATAAATTACATAAACTTTATTTTATTAAAAATTTATTTTTATGGGAGCACATTATATAATTATCCTATATAGTAATTCTGATCCTATTTATTAATCCAATCTAAAGGCAATTAAATGGAAATAAAAAAAATTGGAGTTATTGGCGCTGGAACTATGGGAAATGGAATTGCCCACGTTTTTGCACAAAATAACTTCAATGTAGAATTTGTGGATATTAAAGAAGAATTCCTAACAAAAGGACTTTCGTCAATTAAAAAGAATTTAGAACGACAGTTAAAAAAAGAATTGATTACAGAAGATATTTTGCAATTAACTTTAAATAATATTTTACCTAAAGTTGGGATTGAAAATCTTTCATCAAATATTGATTTAGTCATTGAAGCTATTGTTGAAAATAAAAGTGCTAAGATTACTTTATATAATAAGATAAAGAATATAGTTCAACCTAATTGTATTATTTCTACAAATACTTCATCAATTTCTATAACAGAATTATCTTCAAGTATTAATCCGGAAAAATTTATTGGAATGCACTTCATGAATCCGGTTCCTGTAATGAAATTAGTAGAAATTATTCGTGGTTACTCAACAAGTGACAAAACATTTAATATAATTAAAGACCTAACTTTAAAAATTGGTAAAATACCAGTTGAAGTTAAAGATTATCCGGGTTTTATTTCAAACAGAATTTTAATGCCAATGATAAATGAAGCAATATTTTCTTTATACGAAAATGTTTCTACTAAAGAAGATATTGATATTGTTATGAAATTAGGAATGGCACATCCTATGGGACCGCTTGAATTAGCTGATTTTATAGGTTTAGATGTCTGCCTTGCAATAATGAATGTTCTCTACGAAGGATTTAATGATTCAAAATATCGTCCTTGTCCATTACTAAAAAATATGGTTGCTGCCAACAATTTAGGTAGGAAAACTGGAGAAGGATTCTACAAATATTGAGCTAAATTGAGAAATCTAAACAAAAAGAATTGTCTTATAATGTATATTATGTAAACTAATAAATTCCCTATTTAAACAACCCTTGATATTTTATTATTAGATACAAAACAATAATTAACAATAATATAAAAACTATTGGTGACCGTTTCTTGACAGATTTATTAAAACTCGATCTAAAACCAAGCTTTCTTTTTCTTATTTCACTGCGATCAATTTCTGGTTTATAGTACCTTGGTTGATAATCAAAAGTTTTATGTTTTGGTTTCTTAATTAACATATTTACGCCATTTCAATTATTCTTAATTTCTTGTTAAATATAGAAATTTCAGCAGATTTCAATTTATTACTAATTATTTCGCCATCACAATGAAAATAATATGGAGTTTTAAGACTTAAAATTATCTTATTTTTTGATTTAAGTAAAACAGCTTCTGGAATTTCATTAATTTTATTTACTAATGCTTTCGGTAATGCAACTAATAATTTTCGCCTTGGAATTTTATCGAAAACGCTAACATCAATAAATCCATCATCAATTTTAGCATTTGGTGTTAGATAGAAACCTCCGCCATGTGAAATTCCATTTCCAAAAGTTATCATTAATTTATTACCAATAATATTATTTTCATCAAATTTAATTTCCACATTTATCATTTTATAATTAAATAATGCTTTTATAACTGAAACTAAATAAGCTGAAATTCCGGATAAAACTTTATTATTTTGGGTTAAAGCACCTACAAATGCATCAAATCCAATACCAGCACCATTGATAAATTTATGATCTAACATATTTGAATTTGCTGTATTATATTGGATGGAACATAAATCGATTGATCTTAAATTATTTTTTTCAATTCCGCAAATAATTTTTAAATTGTAATTGGTATCTTTTGATAATTTAATGTTTTTAACAAAATCATTCCCGGTTCCGATTGGGAGCACGCCTAAACTTATTTTATCAAATAGTTCATCCGGTATTCCATTTATAACTTCATTTAAAGTTCCGTCACCACCAACAGAAACAACAACATCGTAATTATGTAAATTTTTTCTTAAATAATCAGTGGCAAATTTTGGGTATTCTGTAATTTGAAGTTTGTAATTTATTTCAAATCGCTGAAGAAATTCATTAACAATCGGAATAAGTTTTTTACCTCTTCCCTTTCCGGAAACTGGATTTACGATAAAAAGATATTTCATTATTTGTCTTAAATATAAAAGGAAATGATTTTTTTGAAATTAGTTTTGATAATTTGAATAAATAATTGCGAAACATGTTACATAACTTTCAGAATGACTCATTGATATTTTTAATAATTTATCTTTACCAAGAAATTTTTGAAGTTTGCCATGCAACTTAACATTTGGCATTCCAGAACTTTCATTAAAAATTTCAATATCCTTCCATCTAAAACCTTTGCTCCAACCCGTTGCTAAAGCTTTTGCAATTGCTTCTTTTGCTGCAAATCTTGCCGCTAAATGTTGATATTTATTTTTCTTTTTTAAACAATATTCTAATTCAGTGCTAGTATAAATTTTATTTAAAAAAAGATCGTCAAACTTTTCAACACTTTTTTTAACCCGTTCAATTTCAATAATATCAATACCTATTCCAAAAATCATTTTTTCTCAAATTAAAAAAGATCAACATCGGCTTTAACTTCCAATCCGCCGCTTTCTAATTGTTTGTTCAAAGTTTTAGTCAATTTCTTCAATTGTTCCAGTGATTCTTTTACATCATTAAATAAGTTTTCGTCATACAAAATTTTTCCGATATTATTTTTACCCTTTACAGTTTCATTAGCAATTATATTAATATTTTGAATTAATGAATCAGCATTATGTAAAGTTTTACTTGATAATTTTAACATATCGTTTACAAGAACTTTGTTCTCAAAAATTATATTTTTTGTTTCACTTGTTAATACTTTTGTATTATTTATAATTTGAGAAATATCATTTTGATTTTTTATTAGCAATTCATTTAAATTAGTTGTTAATGATTGCAAATTTGAAACTGAAGTTTGCAAATCCGATTTGAATTCGTCATTAGAAAAATTTTTGTTTATAAAATTCAATGAAGTTTTAAGATCTTTAATAACCGATATTAAATCATCTTCAACTGAATTTAATGTTGCCATCACAGTTGAAATATCACCGGAAAATTTTCCTAAATATGTTTTTTCAAAATCTACATTTGTTTGAGAAGTTCCATTTATAATTTCAATTTTTTTACCGCCCATTAAATCCAACATCATTATTGAAAAAGTTGCATCTTCTTTTAAGTTAGGATTTTCAGTAAAATTTATTCTAACTAATGCTGAGTTAACTTCGGATTCTATTGACTCAACATAACCTTTTCTAACTCCGTTTACACTTACAAGATCACCAATTTCCAAACCGGCAACTGTATTAAACTTTACAAAAAGCTGCATATTTTGAGAAGATAAACTATAATTTCTTGCCCAACCAAAAATTAATATTAGAAGTATTAACGCAAAAAAAATTGTTATACCAACTTTTAGTTCAGTTTTCTTTTCTTCATTCATTAGTTTTTTAAAGTTTGTTTGATAAATGCAAATTCAACCGAATCAATTTTGGAATCTTTAACAATAACTTCAATATTCTGCGAAAAATCATTTAACTTATCTAACTTCGATTCTAAATCTTTATTTTCAAAATCCTTAAAGAATTTATTCATAACAATTTTTAATGAATCAACATATTGTTTATTTTCCAAATTATTTAGATCAGAATTAATTTTTGATTGCGCAAATTCAATTACTTTATCTTTACCAATATCAAGTAAATCTTCTCCATGATATTTTATTATATAAAATATTGCCGCAACAATAATTGTAAGCGAAATAATTACCGTTAAAAAACAACCTTTTTTCATAAAATTAATTAAGTTTTTCTACTTCTACTTTACTAATTCTGTTATTTTCTAATGCAATAACTTTAAAGGAATATCCATATTTCTCAAATTTATAACCAACATCTGGAATTGTTCCAGCATGATTAAAAATAAATCCGCCCAAAGTTTCAAAATCTTCGTTCGGCACTTCAATATTTATATTTAATTTTTCTTCTATTTCATCAATATATACTTTTCCAAACATAACAAATTTATTATCACTTATCTGTAAAATCTCATCTTCTTCAATATCATACTCATCTCTAATTTCTCCAACTATTTCTTCTAAAATATCTTCAAGAGTTATTAGTCCAGCCGTTCCGCCATATTCATCAACAACGATGCTAATGTGCATATTTTTTTCTTGAAATTCTTTCATCAACGTGCTTAATAATTTTGTTTCTGGAACAAATAAGCAATCTCTTGTAACTTTTTTAATATTAAACAAAGATTCATTATTTAAGAATGGGAGCAAATCTTTTGCATGTATTACGCCAATAATTGTATCAAGATCATTTGAAAAAACCGGAATTCTGCTATGTCCAGAAGTCTTAATAATTTGAATTAGCTCAGAAAAAGGAATATCTTCCGAAACAGAAATAATATCAACACGCGGAGTCATTACTTCTCTAGCCAACATAGATTTGAAAGAAACCAAGCCATGAATTAATTCATGTTCTTCTTCCTCAAGTGTTCCCTTCTCAATTCCAATATCTGCTAAATCTGCAATATCCG
>JBGSKB010000660.1:0-1727 GCA_041741395.1 Melioribacteraceae bacterium | reverse complement strand
GACTCCTTATTTTTATTTTGGGAAAATTAAAAATATAATTTTGTTAATCCATCCCTTCGGGAGAAGAGAAAGGGCACACTTATTAAATGTTATTTTTAATAATTTGCTTTTTTCAGGTCGTAAGATAGAAATCGTTATACCAATTAAAAGCTGAGATGAAATATGAAAAAAATAAGTTTAACAATATTTATTTTGTCATTCATAATATTTCACAACTGCTCAGTAAATGATCCAGAAAATAATAATTCAATTACAGCGTTAGAAAAAATTAAAGACATTGAAACAAAAGTTAAAGAGCATGCGGAAGGATTAATATTAAAGTCAATTATAAGTAAAGATGTACAAGAAAATGGTAAATCAGAAAAGTGGATTTATAAATATTCATCTGTCGGAATTGCAGTTGATTATTATTTCCATGCAACTGAAAACAGCGTTAATTTTGATAGTACTTCAATATTAATATTAGATGGAGAAAATTTAATTGTTGATCAATATTTTGACAGTGATGAAGCAATGAAAATTGCCGAAAATAACGGCGGAAAAGAGTTTAGAGAAAATAATATTGATTATACTATTGAAATAACTTTGCTTGAACCAATGGTTCCAAATTCCGATGCAATGTGGTTTGTAAAATACAAATCAATAAAAAATAATAATATTTTACATATTGGAATTAATAATTCAACAAAAGAAGTTGTGTTATATTACTAATTAAAAAATTGGTATAACAAACAAATCCCATTTCAAAACAAGCGGGACAGGCAACCCGACCTCCGATGAATCGGGGCAAGCTGCTACACTAAATTGACGGGATTTGTGAATATAAATTTGGATAGTAAATAATTTTTTTTTGAGGCTGGTTATTCGTCAGTTGATGGAGGCTCAGCGTTATGCTTTTGAAATAAGAGGGAAAATATTTAATGAATAATAAAAAATGTTTGTTGGTCATTGATGTTCAAAATGGAATGTTTAACTTACCTCGTAAACTTTATAAAAGTGATTTTATTCTTGAAAATATTTGTTCATTGACTGAAAAAGCAAGAAAAGAAAATACTCTAGTTATTTTTATGCAACATTGTGGAAATGAAAATAGTTTTTTTATAGAAGGTAGTGAAAATTGGAAAATTCATTCAAAAGTCTCACCAAGAAAGAATGAAATTATTATAAAGAAAACCTATTCCGATTCATTTCAAAATACAAAGTTAGATGGCATAATAAAAAACAGTAATATAAATAACATAGTAATTTGTGGATTTGTAACGGAAGGATGTGTTGATACAACAATCAGAAGAGCAAGTAGTCTTGGATTTAATTTGGAAGTAGCAAGTGATTGTCATAGTACAACAGATAGTGATGTACTAACAGCAGAACAAATAATAAAACATCATAATGAAGTATTCAAAATATTTTCCATAGTAAAAAAATCAGAAGAAATAGTTTTTAAAGTATAACAAGTAAATTTTCGCTCAATGAGAAAATAAATGATAAGCGGGGCAAATTTTAGCAGTCCAGATAGTTATCGGGATAAACTTAGTAATCCGTCAGTTGACGGAGCGGTGCCGTTAGGCAATAATTAAAAATGATACGTAGAGTATCAAAAAATAGGAGAACTAAAATGAAGAATATTACTATTTCGTTAATTGTAATCTCTCTCTTTGTCTTACTGTCCGGGTGTGGAACTGGTGGTGCATTTCTAACAAATCATGTTACGAGTGTAGAACTATCCC
>JBGSKB010000659.1:0-5817 GCA_041741395.1 Melioribacteraceae bacterium | reverse complement strand
AAAAAAAATCATAAACATAATCCAAGGTTGAAAAAACTTTTGTTAACTAAATACGGGGGAATACTTATGAAACATAATTCAATAAAACTTGTTTTAATAATGCTTGCATTTATTGCAAACAATTCATTTTCACAAAAACTTGAAATTAATGAATCAGATTATTTTGAAGCACAAGGTATTAATGTTTTAGTTTTCAGTAATCAGTATAATGGAATGTTCTTTGATGAAAAGACTGCCGGAATTGAAATAATTCAACATGGAATTAGAACATCAACCGGAGGTGCAGTTAGATTAGCAAACACTCCGGAGCAATGGGATTTAGTCCCGATGGTTGTTGATCGTAAAGTTGATAAAGAAAAAAATAGTATTGATGTTGTTTTGAAATATGAAGAGTTTGATTTTACTTCAAAAATTAATGTAACTGCAAAAGATAATGGTGTATTAATAAGCGTTTATCTTGATAAACCGATTCCGGAAAAATTAGAAGGTCGTGCCGGATTTAATTTGGAATTTTTACCTTCAACATACTTTGAAAAAACTTATATGATAGATGGAAATGCCGGAAATTTTCCAAGATATCCTGCGGGCACAACAAAGATTGAATCAATACAAAATAAAATTACACAGTTTGCCGGACACACAACCTTTGATGATAGAGGACTTGGTGAATTTATTGTTCCGCAGCCATTAGCCAAAGGACAATCAATTGTTTTATCACCAGAATGTCCCGAAAGTTTTGTAACAATAAAAAGTTTAGATGCAGAAATTATGTTATTAGATGGTCGTAATGTTGCACAAAATGGTTGGTTTATTTTAAGAAGTTTACTTCCGATCAAGAAAACCGGAAAAGTACTTGAGTGGTATCTTGAAGCAAATACAATTCCAAATTGGATTAGAAAACCTAATATTGGTTTTTCTCAAGTTGGTTATACGCCAAATCAAGAAAAAGTTGCAGTTATAGAATCAGATATAAATGATGTTCAGATAAATAATGCTAAAGTATTTCAAATTACTTCAGATGGAAAATCAGTTGAGAAATTTAATGGTGATGTGAAAGAATGGGGAAAATATCTAAGATATAATTATGCAAAATTTGATTTTAGTTCAGTGAGCGAATCTGGAATTTACTATATCCAGTATGGCGATAACAGAACAAACACATTCAGAATTAATGAAAATGTTTATGAAGATGTTTGGCATCCAACAATGGATGTTTGGTTTCCGTTTCAAATGGATCACATGCAAGTAAATGAAGCATATAGAGTTTGGCATGGTGAACCATTTATGGATGATTGTCTTCAAGCGCCGCTTAATCATCAACATTATGATGGTTACAAAATGGGCGATACAACTGACACAAAATATAAACCGTATGAAAGAATTCCTAATATGGCAGTTGGCGGATGGTTCGATGCCGGTGATTTTGATATTCAAACTGGTTCTCATAATCATGTTATTTCAAGTTTTGTTGATTTATGGGAAAAATTTAAAATTGAAAGAGATCAAACTTTTATTGATCAGAAAACTCGCTATGTAGATATACATCGTCCCGATGGAAAAATTGATATTCTCCAACAGATTGAACATGGAACATTAAATTTAGTTGCACAATGTGAAAATATTGGTCACCCAGTTATGGGAATTATTGTTCCAAATTTGCATCAATATCATCATCTTGGAGATGCAATGACAGAGACTGATAATCTTCCATATAATCCAAATTTGAATCCATATGAAACTGATGGAAAATCAAGCGGAACTATGGATGATCGTTGGGCATTCACTACACGTTTACCGTTTTTAGATTTTCAGACTTCAGCAACATTAGCAGAGGCTGCACGTTCTTTAAAAGGATATAATGATGATCTTGCAATTAGGAGTTTGACAAATTCAATAAGATTATTAGAAGAAGCAGATGAATTACTTAAAAAACCTATGAAAGATGATAATCCATGGTGGACAAGATGGGCAAGGGGTGCAGATATTGAAGCCGTTCTACAATTATACATTACAACAAAAGAACAAAAATATGCAGATAGGTTTTTAGAAAAAATTTGGGCAATTCTCGAACCTCCGAAAATTGATGATCCCCAGATTGATCCCAGCTTTTTCTTAAGTAGAAGTATAAAAGTTGCATTAAAAGCTTCTCTTTATATGGGTGATGATTTCAAAACAAAATTAAGAGATTATGTAATTAAGTATAAAAATTACTTAACAGAGTTAGAAAAGAAAAATCCATATGGTATGCCAATAGCAACCGGCGGTTGGGGTGGAAGTGGAAATGTTGTTGCTACTGCAATTACAAATTATTTTGCTTACAAATTATATCCGGATATTATGACAAAAGAAGATGTTATCAAAGGTGCAAATTATATTTTCGGATGTCACCCATATTCTAACCTTTCTTTTGTAAATGCGGTTGGAACAAAATCTAAGAAAATTGCTTATGGAAATAACAGAGCAGATTTCACAACAATAGCTGGTGGTATTGTTCCTGGTGTTATGTTGCTAAAACCAGATTTTCTTGAAAATAAAGATGATTGGCCGTTTTTATGGGGAGAAAATGAAGTAACAATCGGCGGTTCTGCGGATTATGTTTTCTTAGCAAATGCAGTTAAAGAATTAGTTAAAAATTAAAATGATAGGAAAAAACTAAAATGAGTTTTCCAAAATTTATTTCATTCACACTTTTGAACGCATGCAATCTCAGATGTAAAATGTGCGGGCAATGGAGTGAAACCGGATATGTAAAAAATAAAATTGTTGATGCAAATCCCCAAATGAAATTAGAAGTATGGAAGAAACTTATTGATGAAATTTCTCAGTATAAAATTAGATTCATTTTAATTAGGGGAGGAGAACCTTTTCTCTTCCCTAAAATTATGGATTTGATAAAATATGCAAATAGTAAAAACCTATTTCTTTCAATAGATACAAATGGAACTATGATTGAAAAATTTGCAGAAGAACTTGTTCAATTGGGAAATATGCATATTACTTTTTCTGTAGATGGACCCGAAGAAATTCATGATGAAGTTCGCGGTGAAAAAGGAAGTTATAAAAAAATAAAAGAAAATATCACATTGTTCAACAATTTAGAAAAAGAGTACGGCAGTAAATTAAGCAAAAGTATTTGTTTTACAATTAGTAAATATTCGTATGAAGGTTTAGGTGAAATGCCAAACGTTGCAAGGGAAATGGGAATAAAATCAATCAACATTGTGCCATATTATTTTTTCAATTCAGAAGTAGGTAAAAAATATGAGTTTGAATTGAACGAACTCTTTGACACTTATGCATATTCATGGAAAGGATTTCAACAAGAAAATTCCGGAATAGATTTCACAATATTTAAAGCACAATTTGAAAAATATATTTCGGCATTAAATGGAATTGAGAATTTCCCTTTCATGTCTTTTAAAATTGATGAATATAAAGAATGGTTTGATAATTCTTCTTCAATTGTTGGATCTGAAAAATGCATGAATGTTGAAAGTTTAATAGATATTCAACCTAATGGAGATGCAAATTTCTGTATTGATTTCCCCGACTATGTTTTTGGGAACGTTAAAGAAAATACAATTAAAGAAATCTGGAATAGTGAAAAGGCAGAAAAATTTAGAATTTATAGAAGGATGAGACCTCTTGCTATTTGTTACCGATGCGGAGCAAAATACTGTTCAGAAATTAAAGAATAGTTTTAGTGAGTTTTAAAAAAAATTAAATGTTTTGGAATGAAATTATGAAAATATCTCAGAGTAAAGTTTTATTGGTACTGATAATGATATTATTTGGAAAAATATCAGCGCAAAACCCAATAATAATGGATCAATACACAGCTGATCCAACAGCAAGAGTTTTTGAAGGAAAGATTTATCTTTATCCATCACATGATATATTAGCAATTGAAGGGAAAGGGAAAATCGGCTGGTTTTGCATGGAAGATTATCATGTTTTTTCTTCATTTAATTTAACTGATTGGGAAGATTATGGTGTAATCGTAAGTCAAAATAAAGTTCCGTGGGTTGATTCAAATACTTACAGCATGTGGGCACCGGATTGTATTGAAAAAAATGGGAAATTTTATTTTTATTTCCCGGCAATGAATAAAGATACCACAACTCAATTTAGAATGAATATCGGTGTTGCAATTTCTGATAAACCATATGGACCATTTATTCCTCAAAATGAACCAATTAAAAATGTTAGAGGAATTGATCCGAATGTATTTATTGATAAAGACGGACAAGCTTATTTGTATTGGTCGGCAAGAAATATTTATGTTGCAAAGCTTAAAGAAAATATGGTAGAACTGGAAACCGAACCGCAAATAATTTCAAATCTTCCGGAGAAAGGATTAAAAGAAGGTCCATTTATGTTTGAGCGAAATGGAATTTATTATTTAACATATCCTCATGTTGAAAATAATACGGAAAGACTTGAATATGCAATTGGCGAACATCCGCTTGGACCTTTTACAGTTAAAGGTGTAATTATGGATGAATCACCAAATTGCTGGACAAACCATCAATCAATTGTTGAGTATAAAAATCAGTGGTACTTGTTTTATCATTTCAATGATTTATCTCCACACTTTGATAAAAACAGATCAACAAGAATTGACAGCTTATTTTTCAATGAAGATGGAACAATTAAAAAAGTTATTCCGACTTTACGCGGTGTTGGAATTACAAATGCAAAATCAAAAATTCAAATTGATAGATATTCTGCAAAAAGTGAAAGTGGTGTTTCGGTTGAGTTTGTTGATACGACAAAAAAGAATGAAGGTTGGAAATCGATTTTTGAAAACGAAAATTCTTGGATTCAATACAATAGTGTTGACTTTGGAAAAAATGAAGTTAAATCAGTGAATATAAATGTTAAAGCAATTGAAGGCGGTGAATTAGAAATTAGATTAGGAAATACTGAAGGAAAATTAATTGCTAAAATTGAAATTGAAAAAATTGATGATTGGAAAACTATAAAATCAAAATTTGTTAGTATTCAAATTGGTATTCAAAATTTAATTGTGATAAGTAAAGGTAAAAAAGTAGAAATTGACTGGATGAATTTTGAATAAAAATAGTGAACTATCAAAATATTAAGAAATAGAAGAATCTAATAAATACTTATTTTTTAACAAACTTTTGTGAATCATTATGAAAAAAATATTAATCGTTTTATTGTTTGCATTTACCTTTTCGGTTTTTGCACAAACAGCTAAAATTAAAATTGATGTAACCAGAATCATTGGAGAAATTCATCCCAAAATTTATGGCGTATTTATGGAGCCGATACATTTTAACGGTGCAAGAATGGGATTGCCGGATACTGTTGATTTCAATACGCTTTATGGAACTTTGTATGATCCATCATCACAGCTTGCAGATGAAAATGGATTTAGAAAAGATTATATCGATGCAATGAAAGAACTTAAAATTACAAATATGCGCTGGCCCGGCGGGAATTTTTTAATGGGCTATAATTGGGAAGATGGTATTGGTCCAAAAGATAAAAGACCTTCTCGCATAAATTTAGCTTGGGGCGGATTAGAAAGT
Source organism: Melioribacteraceae bacterium (assembly GCA_041741395.1). Lineage (GTDB taxonomy): Bacteria > Bacteroidota > Ignavibacteria > Ignavibacteriales > Melioribacteraceae. The sequence continues at coordinate 259 of JBGSKB010000659.1, read as the reverse complement.
AATCATGTAGGTACTGATGAATGGTTTCAGTTAAATAAATCAATAGGAAGTGAAAATATTGTTTGTGTAAATCTTGGACTTGGTACAATTCAAGATGCGCACAATTGGGTTGAATACTGCAATTATAAGAAAGGAACATATTATTCAGATTTGAGAATTAAGAACGGACATAAAGAACCTTATATTGTTAAAATTTGGGATTTAGGAAATGAAGTTGACGGATATCCTTGGGAATTAGGTTACAAAGATGCCGATGATT